>CAZWZZ010000322.1:0-103 GCA_964638395.1 uncultured Caldilineaceae bacterium | reverse complement strand
AGAATGAACGATGAAGAATGAACGATGAAGAATGAACGATGAAGAATGAAGAATGAAGAATTAGCCGGTGAACGGTGAATAATTATTAGTTAGGCGATGAACA
>CAZWZZ010000321.1:0-6937 GCA_964638395.1 uncultured Caldilineaceae bacterium | reverse complement strand
CGTTTTCTTGGTTCGCTGTTTTGATGATTTGTTCCACAATCGGCCCGTGCCCCAGAACCGTGCGGCTGCTAATGCCCTGCTTCCGCAGACTGGCCTGCTGTTCAGCCAGGTAGATTTGAAACTTTTCCATCTCCTGTTGAATGGCGTCGGCATCCTCTTGATGCATGGCTTCGACCAGGTGAAAGGATGGTTCGATGACGTGCATCAAGACCACAGTGGCGCTGTATGTTTTGGCCAAACTCTCGACGTGAGGCAGGATTATCTCGGCCCGGCGCGACCCATCCAGGGGCACTAAAACAGTTTTATACGTGTTATGCATTGACGGTGGGGACCTCCTCTGCCTGGATTCGTTACAGGAGTTACGCAGTTCGCCTCCCGAGTAGCCCCAGAAGGGCGTATCGAGGGGTGCAAACTACGTAACTCCTTCGTTACTCCATCGACCGCACCAGCAACAAGGGCCGGTCAATCTGGTGCAACACGCCGGCCGCCACGCTGCCGTAGAAAACGTGGGCCAGTCCGGTGCGTCCGTGGCTGGCCATCGCCACCAAATCAGCCCCTTCCCGGCAGGCCAGCTTGATAATCGTCTCCGCCACGCGCCCGTAAATGACGCAGGCTCGGCTGGGAATGCCTTTGTCACACAGCTTCTCCCGCTGAACGGCCAGGTACGCTTCGGCAGTCTCAGTTTCTCCCCGCAATGCCTCCGCCTCAGACATAACAAAAGCGTTAGGTCGATGACCCCAGGCGTGGTGTTCGACCACCCTGGTCAGAATGACTTTGGCGGCGTAACTCCGGGCCAGGCTCTCCACGTAAGGCAAGATAGTTTCGGCTAATCGTGACCCATCTAATGGAACCAAAATCGTCTTATACATAGTGTCCTCCTCCCGACAACTAGACAACCCACATCACAGTCACGCATCGTAACACCTGCACAGTTACAGAATGATGAGATTGGGTTAGTCCGTCAGGCGACGACCGGCTCCGGGTGTGCCCGAACCATCAAGACCGGGATATCGGCGCCGTGGAGGACCTGCTCGGCTACGCTGCCATACAGCCAGCGCCGTAACCCGGACCGGCCGTGGGTTGCCATAACGATGATGTCGATCCCATGCTCACCGGCGTAATCCAGAATTGTTTCGGCGGGCGGCCCCATTTCGATGGCCAGATGAATGGTGTTATCTTCGTAGCCCATACGGTTGGCCACATCCCGTAAATATTGCAGGGCAACAGCACGCTTATTTTCCCACTGTTGGTCAATATAGATGGGATATTCGGCGGAGGCCATGATGACGTGGTCGATGGGAGAAATAACCTGAAGCACGGTAATCTCGGCCTGGCTCAATTTGGCCAGGTCAACGGCATCGGTCAAAGCTAATTCGGCCAGCTCAGAGCCATCGAGGGTGACGAGAATGTGTTGATACTGCTTTTCCATGATAAGACTCCTTTGTCTCATATTCGTTTATTTTTATCGAGTCGATGTTATGCCATCCCTTACAGTATAAAATAGAAACGGCCCGGAGACACTCTGCATCTGGGGAGTTTGAATCCTGGACAACCCGACAGTAAAAATCCTGGTCAACTGTCCAGGATTTGGGCCTGCCAGATCAATCCTGGCCAACAGAAACCTGCTCCGGCTTCAAATGGGGAGAAAAATCAATAACCACCGCATTCTCGCCGCTGCTGTCGTTGATGACCGGCAACCGCTCGAAAGTGTCGGGGTCGTAAAAGCCGATGTAGAGACGGTAGGGGCCGTTCTCCGGGATGAAAGGCTGGGGCAGGCGCAAATCGGCGCTGTCCCGCACGATCTCCCCGGCGGCCTGGTGGCGCAGCCATTGCCCGCTGGTGAAGAGACCGTCGTAGATAAAATGATCGGCCTGGGCGAGGGTCTGGCCTGACCCGTCCCGGAGTTGGACAAAGACCTTCAGCGGGCGGGGCGGGGGGTCGCCGATGGGTCGCCAATAGAGGCCCAGCGGGGCCAGCCCATCCGGGGTCATCCGGGCCAGGTCGAAGCTGTACCCTTCGAGCAGGATGCGGTTGTCAAAATTGCCGCTCAAGGGTTCCAGCGGCTCGGCGTTGAGGGGGACGGGGTGGGGATGGTTGACCAGGACATATTTTGTCCCGGCTTGATAAACCACATCCATCTGGGCGAAAATCTGCTCCCGAAAGAGATTATCGTAATAGCGAAGCAGATGTTTATCGCCGACAACCAGCCACACCCGCTGCCCTGCTCCCAACGCAGCGTTGAGGGCCTCGACGCTGTCGATCAGCGGGCTGCCGGTGTAGCGGTCGATGGGGGCCACTTCGCCATCATCCCGTTTCTCGTCCAGAACTTTAGCCGAGGTTTGGTTGGCGTAATAATCGACCTGGGCCATATACAGATAACCGGCGGCGGGATGCTCGGTCATAATCCGGTCGCCCGGCTGCCACTGCTCCCGGACGAAGTCGTAAGCGGTGTCATAATCGCCGGTGGCCCGGACGCTGGCTAACTCCCAGGTCGGCCCGCCCCAGAGAATGGCCACCGGCCCGGCCACCAGCAGCGGCAACGCCACCCGCAGCGGGCCGGCCCAGGGCTGCGACCCGCCGAGCCGACTCAGCAGCCCTAGCAGCCCCCGCAGCAGCCGGGACAGACTTTCGGCGCTGAGGAGCATAAAAGCGGGCAGGGTCAAAAAATACATATAGCGGCTCTGTCGCCACTCATCGGTCAGGAGTGTGCCCATTTCAACGATGAGCAGCAGCGGCAGTAAGGTGATAAAAAGGAAGGCAACATCGGCGAAGGTGGCCGTGCGGCGCAGCAGGCGGTAGAGGCTGACCAGCAGGCTGAGGCCGATGGGGTAGAGCAGCCAGCCGTAGACCGGCTCCCGGAAATAGTCAAAAAGGGATTGGTAATGATCCCCGTTGATGGTGATGAGGAAAAAACCCTGCAAGAAGCCCAGTTGATCCGGCAGCGATAGGGCGGCTTGCTCCTGATCCTGGAGGGAGACGGTGCTGCCGACGTGTCCCCCGGCGATGCTGACCAGAGCCACAGCCACAATCAGCCCGCCGATGAGAGCCTGGAGCCAGATGTCCCGCCCGATCAGCCAATCGCGGCGGTAGGTGAAGCTAAATATCAGCAAAAGCAGGGCCAGCGGCGGCAGCAGCAGAAAAGTCAGCGAGTGGGAGAAAAGCATCCCGGCCAAGAAGAGGAGGGTCAGGTAACGCCCGCGCCGGCTGGGCCGGTGGAGGGCGCTAAACAGCAGCCAGGCCAGCAGCAGTAGCACAAAGAGATGGGCCAGGGCGTACATCCGCGCCCAGACGCCCCACTTCATCATATTGATGTCGAAGGTGATGAGGCTGGCGGCGATAATCCCGGTCAGCGGCGAGGCAAAGAGACGTTTGCCCACGGCGTAGTAGACGGCGATGGTCAAAACGCCGACCCACAACACCGGCCAGCGGGCGATCTGCTCGCTGAAGCCGAGGAGGGCGATGAAAGCGCCGCCGGTCAGGGAGTAGAGCAGGCCGTGGTCGTAGTAGAGGCCGGAGGGTAGCAGCGGCCAGCCCTGCGCGGCCACCATTTTGGCGGCCAGCATGCTGATAAATTCGTCACCGTAGTAAACGTTGCCGGCGAGGAAGGTCAAGCGTAACCAGAAGCCGATCAGCAGCAGCGGGATGAGCCATAGCCAGACCGCCTGTCTGGGAAAAGTCACGTTTTTCAAAGTCTCGTTTTTCATGGAGGCGCATTGTACGCCAGCTTGGAGGGGATGGCAAAGGGGCGTTGATTGTCGTTGCGGCCAGGTAACGGACGTATCAGCCTAAATTAATTTTGTGGCGATCACATAAAACTTGTTAACACAAAAGAAATGAAACGTAAAAACCTCTGTGACTTTAATTATTTTTGTATTGCCGCTATAATACAAAAAATATATTGACACAGGGGTTTTTTGTATGATAAAATCTTCAGTAGAGAACACGCTCGATGAGATCGACAGAGCGATATTGCAAATCCTACAGCGTGACGGACGCATCAGCCACGTCGAGTTGGGCCAGCAGGTCAACCTCTCCTCCCCCGCCATCAACGCCCGCATCAAACGGCTAGAGCAGGCCGGTTACATCCGCCGCTACGTGGCCCTGTTGGATCGAGAGGTGATGGGGTATGATATGCTCTGCTTCATCAGCATCCGTCTGTCGCTCCATCAATATGAGGAACACGAAAAATTTCTGGAGATTGTCAAGGGTATGCCGCAGGTGTTGGAGTGTCACCACCTGACCGGCGAGTTTGACTATTTGCTCAAGGTTATCACCCGCAATCGGCAGGATTTACAAAATTTTATCGTCCATCACATCATCCCTATTCGGGGCGTGGCCCAGGTCTACACCAGCGTCGTGTTGACAGAGGTGAAATCGACCACGGCCCTGCCGCTTGAATAATTCATTGTTGCAAAGGAGCTACTTATGGAACAGACGACCTATGCCCCCGGCGTTCAAGCCCGGATCGATCAGGGCGCTCAGGCGACCGAGCAGATGATGCGCCACCGGGCCGCGATGCGCGGCAAAAAGTTCGAGACCATCGCCGTTCACGGCGTCTACGGCATGGCCTCGGCCCTGAACAACCAGGGCAGCATCATCGAACCGGCCTATTTCAGCACTGCTCAACATTTTGAGGACAGCGACCATATGGAAGCGTCGCTGGCCTATCTGATGCCCGGCTGGATTTATAGCCGGGTGGCCAACCCGACCGTCGGCTATCTGGAGCAGACGTTGGCGCTGTTGGAGGGGTATGGTTTTGAGGGGGAGGTCAGCGCCTGCGCCACGGCCTCCGGGATGGCCGCTGTGTTTATGGCCACCAGCCCCTTTTTGAGCCAGGAATCCGGCCCCGCCACCGGGCGGCCCAACATCGTGGCCAGCGCCAACTGTTACGGCGGCACGTTCCAGCTCTTTACGGAGCGGTATGGCCGGGAGCGGGGGGTCGAGATTCGCTGGGTGCGGGATCCGCTCAATCTGGAAGAGTGGGCGGCCCGGATCAACGACGACACCCGCTTCGTCTATGCCGAGATGCCCAGCAATCCGGGGCTGGCCGTGTTCGACATCACCGCCCTGGCCGACCTGGCCCACGGTCACGACCTGCCGCTGATCGTCGATTCGACCGTGGCCACGCCGGCCCTGATGCGCCCCCTCTGTTACGGGGCCGACATCGTGGTGCAATCCGTCAGCAAGTCGATGAGCAGCGGGGGGCTGACCATCGCCGGGGCGGTCATCGCCCGGCAGGACATCCCCAGCCGGGTCGGGCCGCCGGAGATGCGGGAAGATTTCGCCCTGTATCTGAAGCTGTTTCCCTTCCGGGATTACGGTCCGGCCCACAGCCCGGTCAACGCCCTGTTGATTTTGAACGACCTCCGCACCCTACGCAGCAAAATGGATCTGTTGAGCCGGAACGCCATGGCCGTGGCCGAGTTTTTGGCGGCCCAGCCCCAGGTCGAGCGGGTCTTTTATCCCGGTCTGCCCGATACGCCGGAACACGAGATCGCCCGGCGGTATATGTGGCTGGTCGATAGCGAGACCGACGATGGCGGGCCGGTCAACCGCTTCGGCCATCTGTTGAGTTTCACCATCGGGGCCGGGCCGGCCGCCACCCGCCGCTTCTTTGACCGCTTGCAGATGATCTGGCGGGCGACCGACCTGGGACGCATCAAGAGCGTAGCCACCATCCCGGCCATCTCCACCCACCAGCAGCAGGGGGAAGCCGGCCGCGACCTGGCCAGCATCCCCCCGACGATGGTTCGCCTCAACGTCGGCGGCGAACACGTCAGCGATGTCATCCGGGATTTGGAGCAGGCATTGGCCGGGATTGATTAAATTCCCCATTTCACCAGTAAGTACAGCGTAAATTAAGTTTTTCACGGTTATTGTCATTGCGAGGAGCCGTGATCGGCGACGAAGCAATCTTCGGCCCGCTACCGGGGGATTGCTTCGCTACACTCGCAATGACAGCACCACAATTACTTTATTTACAATGTACTTAGTGAATTTCACTATTGGTCCAACGTTTAATCTAATACAATATGGTTCAACTACTCTCTACAACGGCGACCCTGTGTCTAAACAAGCCATCCTGGCGAATATTGGCGGTGGTGGGTTTGGGAGTGGTGTTGCATCTGGATTGAGTGTGATCCCCGGTCTTCGAGGAAGAAAAAATGATTTTATAGTGAAGCCTATCGGTGCCTTTGTGGGGGCTGGTATACTTCCTAGTGTTCTTGAAAGTAATCTAATATGACAATTAAATACCAACCAGGAAATAAAAGTGTTTGAAGATCTTGGACCTTTTATCACAATTCGTATTATTCTTGGGAATGCCGCTGCTGCTATTATAGCTGCCTGGTTTTGGTCGCTTGGACACGTAAATTGGCTCGTTCTACGAAGAAAAGCTCTCCCTTTGTGGCTAATTAAATCTATTGAGAAGCCAGATAAATCTATAGCCGAGTTACAAAAAGAAATCAAACCACATCAAATATACGTTATGAAAGGTTTGGCTTGGGTTATCAATTTGTTTTGGGCTTGGTTTAGGCTATTTGTATCACCAATGGGTGACAACTCTCTTTATAAACCAATTATAGGTACTATAACTCTTTTAGATGTAGGAGCTATTGTTTCTGAACTCGCGATATTTTTTATTCTCACTAATCTATACCGATGGCTTACTTGGCGCAAATAGTCGGATTGATGCGATAAAAGTTTTTCTTTACGAATGAAGTAAAAGTATCTCAAGGATGATGCTTTTATTTTTCCAACCCACTTTGTTCCGTTACTAGCAACGGCGTCCGCATCGCCGAAATCATTGACGGAATCCGCATCGACTACGTCCAAGATGTAGCCACCCCGCTGCCCCAAGTGTTGACCGCCCAACAAGGCGGCACCGACTCCAAATACCCTTCGATGTGGCTCAGGACAAGCCTGCACGGTCTGGGCC
>CAZWZZ010000320.1:0-6938 GCA_964638395.1 uncultured Caldilineaceae bacterium | reverse complement strand
CCGGCTGGAGGCGGCGTCTAATCCTGTCGATTAGTCGCTGCCCAGAGTTTCAGGATTTCCCGGTTGGCGGCCACGTTTTCCATAAAGCTACGGCGCAGGTCGGGGTCGCTGATGCCGTTGGCCTGCTCTAACAGCATCGTGTGGGCCTGGCTCAAGATAGCGGGGGCTTGGGTTTTGGTCGCGCTGTTGGGCATCGCTTGCAACACCTGATAACAGGTCAGATAGACTTGAAGGGGATATTCGATGCCGCCGGTGCCGTTTTCATCCAGCCAGGCCAGGATTTCCTCGGCGTAGGTTGTGGCCTCGGTCAGATTGTTTTGGAGCAGGGCGGCGTGGGCCAGCCCGGCCAGGTCGTCGATGGCCGAACTGGTTTCGCCCAATTCGCGGCGTAACCCCATCGCCGCCCGGTACGCCTCGGCCGCCTGGTCGATTTCGTTGAGACCGACCAGAGCGTGCCCTAAATAGGTCAGGCTGTAGCCCTCCGTACTCCGGTCGCCAATGTCTCGCTGAATGGCCAGCGCCCGGTTGCACATCTCCCGGGCCGTTTCATACTGGCCCAGATGGGTATGGACCAGCCCCAAATTGGTCAAACTGATAGCCTCTCCCCAGCGATCCCCAATCGACTGCCGCAGGAGCAGCGCCTGCTCCTGATAGGTGTAGGACCTCTCGAAATTGCCCAAATCGCAATAGACATTGGCCAGGTTGCTCAGAACGATGCTTTCGCCCCGCTGATCGCCGATGGTGTGGAAAATCGTCAAGACCTGTTCGTAATGGTCCCGGGCGGCGGGTAAATCGCCGAGTTCATAATTGATAACCCCCAGCATATTCAAACTATCGGCCTCGCCCTGGCGCTGGCCGATTTGTTGGTAGAGGTCTAAAGCCTGCTGGTAATATTGGCGGGCCGGGTCGTGTTGATCCTGATAGAGGTAGGAGTGGGCCAGGTAGTAGAGGCTTTTGGCCTCGGCGTGGCGGTCATCGCTGTTCTGGGCCGGCACCAATGCTTTTTTCAACTGCTCGCGGGCCTCTTCATAGCTGCCCTGTCGCCACAGCACCCGCCCCCAGGCGATGTAGCTCTCCGCCTCGGCCTTTTGATCTTGCAGCCCGTTCGCCAGATTGACGGCCCTCTGCGTAGCTGCCAGCGAGGTGTCATAATCACTGGTCACTTCGGCATAGCCGGCCTGCCGCAGGGCCACGGTCACTTGCCAGTGGGGCGTGTCGCCGGCCCCGGCCAGGTCGGCCAATGTGGCTAAATCCTCAGCCTGCGCCTCTCGCTCTCCTCGCAAATCGTTGACCGACTCACGGGTTAGCAACAGTTGATACCGGGCCTCGACATCCTGCTCCGGGGTCAATTCCAGCGCCCGGCTGAGATAGGCGATGGCGTCGTCATTGGCAAATTGGTTGGCCGCTCGCTTGCCGGCTAACCAGGCGTAATGGCGCTCCCGGTTTTTGTTCTCGGCCTGGTGCCAGTGGTGCGCCAGGAGCGGATAAACGGGAGACAGCGAAGACTCGGCGTAGGGAGCCAGCCCCTTCTCCGGCGGCTCGGTCGGCGAGTCGCCGCCAAAGGTGCGCTCATACCAGCGGGCCACCGTTGCGTGAAGCTGGCGGCGTTGGGCAAAAAGGAGCGTTTCATAGGCCACTTCCTGGGTGATGATATGTTTGAAGATATAGATCAGGTCCGGCTCCAACGCCTCCATCGGCGTTAAATCGAGGTGACGCAAATCATCCAGGTAGTTTTTGAGCATCCGCTCGCTGAGGTCGGCGTGTTGGCTGAGGGTGTCATTGAGCGTGGTGAAAGCAAAGGTGCGCCCGATGACGGCGGCCACCTTGAGGGCCAACTGCTCTTCGGGGGGCAGACGGTCGATGCGGGACAAAACGATGCCCTGCACCGTGTCCGGGAGGGTCTGGATCGTCCGGTCCAGATCGCCGCTGACGAGGCATTGCTTGCGCCCGGCCCGCTCGGTGATCGTAATCAGGCCGTTATCCCGCAGGGTGTAGATCAACTCCTCGGCGAAGAAAGGGTTGCCGCCGGCCCGTGTCAGCAGCAGATCGACGACCGGTTGGGGCAAATCTTCGACCGACAGCCCCAGCCGGGTGGCCGCCAGGGCCGCTGTCTCTTCCGGCGAGAGGGAGTCGAGCGAGATTTGCCGGGCTTCGGCCATCCCGGCCAACGTCATCGGCTCCATCCGCATTTCTTTCCCTTGCATGGGACGCATGGCCACCAGCAGCAGAAACGGGGTATGGGCCACGGTTAGCGTGCGGGCGACCTGCACGGCCAAATCCCAGGAGAGGCTGTCGAGCCAATGGGCATCTTCCAAAACGAGAACCAACGGCCGGTCGGCAGCCCAGGCCCGGAGCAGGTCCAGCAAGAAAGAATTCAGGCTGTCGTGCCGAATTTCGGGGTCGAGCGAGGCGGTCAGGTCGTTGTCCGGCAATTCCAGGTTGAGAACGTCATTGAGCAGCGGTGTCCGTTCGGCCAGGTCGGGGGCCACATCCCTGACCTGTTGTACCACCTGACGGCGACGCTCGGCGGGGTCGGCGATATCTTCGAGGGCGAAATAGGTGGCGAAAATATCCCGCCAGGCCCGGTAGGGCGTTTGCCGTTCGATGCTGCGGCCCATGCCCAACAGGCTGACCAGCCCCCGTTCCTGGGTCAGTTGGACCATCTCTTCGACCAGGCGGGATTTGCCGATACCGGCCTCCCCTTCGAGAATGAGAATATGGCTGCTCCCGCTCTCGACGCCGTGCAGCAGGCTGCTGAAGGTGGCCAATTCGGCCTTGCGCCCGACCAGGCTGCTGCGCTCCTGATCCTGACGGCTTTTTTGGATGTGGGCCAGCGGTCGATAGAGGCGAATTAGTCCGGCCTTTCCTTTTAAACGCACCGGCGGCAGCTCGTCGAAGGTCATCCGGCCTCGGGTCAGGCGATAGGTTTCGTGATCGCACCGAATTTCGCCCAGCCCGGCGGCCCCCATCAACCGGGCGGCCAGGTTGACGGTGTCCCCCATCACCGTATATTCGCGGCGTGTTTGGCTGCCGACCGGCCCGGCAAATACGCGGCCGGTAGTTACGCCCACAGCCAGTTGTAGCCCTTGCGTCCGGGCCATCGTTTGCAAATCCAGGGCGCAGCGCAGGGCACGCTCCGGGTCATCCTCGTGGGCGAAGGGGGGCGCGCCGAACAGGGCGATGAAGATCGTGCCTTTATCATCGACGGCCAATTTGTTGATGCTGCCTTCGTAGTTGTAGATGATGTTTTGGGCCGCCCGCAGGAAAGCGTGCAGCGTGGGGATGGCCGCTTCTTGCTCATAATCGAGGCCCCCAATGCCGATGAACAGGACACTCATCGAGCGCAAAACGGCCAGCCATTGCTGGAGCGCCTCTTGCAGCCAGGTCGTCACCGCGCCGGGGACGTAACATTTCAAGACGGCTTCGACCTGTTCGGGATTGGTCATCGCGGCCCAATCGGGGCGGGCCAGGGGTTTGGGAGAGAGGGGGGTGGGGTGCAGCAGAGCCTCAGCTTCGGGGCTGAGAACGATTTGTCCCCGGTCGGCCTGATGTTCGGCTTCGGCCACCTGGCGCAGGGGGTCTCCGGCGATGACATACTCCCACCGGTTGAAAATGCCGCCCACCTGGGCCGTCAGGATAGGGCCGGTCCCGATGCCGATTTTCATACCCAGCGCCACCGGCCCGACGCTGGTTTGGAGCGTCGTGAAGTCGCGCATCGCCGCCTGCATGGCCTCCGCCGCTTGCGCGGCCCGGCGGGTAGCGTGGCCCAGCGTCTCCTCCCGCGTGGGAAAAACAACGGTCACGGCATCCCCGCTGAATTTGACCACTTCCCCCCCCTCGGCCTCGATCAAGGCGATCATACGGCTGAAATACCCGTTGAGCAGACGGGTCAGTTCCTCCGGTCCCTCGGCCCCCTTCTGGGCCAGGGCCTCGGTCAGCGGCGTGAAGCCGGAGACGTCGGCGAACAGCACAGCCGCTTCGATGAAGCCGGTCGTCGCTTCTTGAGGTAGCGCCGGTTCCGCCTGGGCCAGCGTGTCCCGGATGATGCTCGGCGGGACGTAGGTCGCTATGGTTTGCAATAACTCGGTCATAGCTAAAAATTTTCCTTTTGATAGCGTTGTTGTCTGAGTTTTGTTTAAGCCCCTCTCCAAGCAAAGTATAACATACTCTACCTTAACCTACTACCTGTATTTAGTACCAGTGGAATTATGGGCGGTAGTTTTTGACCGCCGCTCGCCGGGGATTGCCAAAACCGGCGACTTTTAGCGGAGCTTGGCGTTGTTTCATCACCAATTGCCGCCCGGTTTCCACGACCAGGGCCGGCCGTTCGACCATAATCGAGTGACCGCTGCCGGTGGCGGTCAGGTGGCGACTGTGGGCGGAGAGATCGGCCAAATCACGCTGCATCGTCAGCCAATGGTGGATATACTGCTTCCTCGAGAAGGTGGCGACGGGTCTGTCCCAAATTTTAGGGGAAGCATCCCGAGTGATTGGAGCGGAGCGGAAATCTCGCCTAAATTCTGGGACGCACCCTCTACCCAGCCTATCATTGACCCCTGCCCCTAACCCGTGCTACAATGGAATCAAACTCCCCAATGAAAGGCCACCGATGAGCATACCCGCCGACATCGAGAAACTGGTTGAACGCTTTGATTACAATCTAGCCGATTACAAGAGCGGCAAGTATAACGAAACGCAGGTCAGACGTGAATTTATTGACCCCTTTTTCAAGGCGTTGGGGTGGGACATCGACAACGAAAAGGGGTATGCCGAAGCCTATAAAGATGTCGTCCATGAGGATGCGATCAAAGTAGGCCGGGCCACCAAAGCCCCGGATTACAGCTTTAGAATCGGCGGCGTCCGTAAATTTTTCTTGGAAGCCAAAAAACCTTCGATTGATATTAAGCACGATACCCACCCCGCGTATCAGTTGCGCCGCTATGCCTGGAGCGCCAAGTTACCGCTCAGTATCTTAACCGACTTTGAAGAGTTTGCCGTCTATGATGGGCGCATCAAGCCGGTTAAAACCGATAAAGCCTCTAACGCCAGGGTGATCTATTTCAAATATGATGAGTATCCTGACCGCTGGCCGGATTTGGTGGAGACTTTTTCACCGGAGGCGATCAAGCAGGGGGCCTTTGATAAGTTTGCCGAGTCCACCAAAGCGAAAAAGGGCACGGCGGAAGTTGACGACGCCTTTTTACAGGAGATCGAACGCTGGCGGGATGTCTTAGCCCGTAACATTGCCTTGAGAAACGATCTGACCCAACGGCAGCTTAACTTTGCCGTGCAGTTGACCATCGACCGGCTGATTTTCCTACGGATTGCCGAAGATCGAGGCATCGAGCCGTATGGCCAGTTGCGGGATTTAGGCAAGCAAGCCAACGTTTACAGCCAACTCTTGACTCTCTTTCGGCGGGCTGATGATCGTTACAACTCCGGGTTGTTTCATTTCCAAAAGGAAAAGGGCCGGGATGATCCCGACCAGTTGACCCCCCACCTAAGCCTTGACGACAAGGTGTTACAGGACATCTTCCAAAACCTCTACTATCCCGATAGCCCCTATGAGTTTTCTGTCTTACCGGCTGATATTTTGGGGCAAGTGTATGAGCAATTTTTGGGTAAGGTCATCCGCTTGACGGCCGGGGGCCGGGCCAAGGTTGAGGATAAGCCGGAAGTCAAAAAGGCCGGGGGTGTCTTTTATACCCCGACTTACATTGTCGATTACATCGTTAAGCAGACGGTTGGGGCGTTGGTCGAGGGCAAGACACCCGACAAGATTAGAGGCAAAACCCCCCTGAGAATCGTTGACCCCGCTTGTGGGTCAGGCTCTTTTCTGTTGGGGGCGTATCAATTTTTGCTCGATTGGTATCAAGAGCAATACATCAATGATGAGCAGGGGCCGGAACGATGGCTTAAGAGCCGTCCCCCTCGGTTGTACCAGACCGATAAGGGGGAGTGGAAACTGACCACCGAGGCGCGGAAAAATATCCTGGTCCGTCATATCTATGGCGTAGACATCGACCCCCAGGCCGTTGAAGTGACCAAACTTTCCCTCCTGTTGAAAGTGTTGGAAGGGGAGGATGAGCAAAGTTTACGGCAGTTGTCTCTGGTCGGACTGGGGGAGCGGGTGTTACCTGACTTGGGGGATAACATCAAGTGTGGTAATTCCTTGATTGGCCCTGACTTTTACGATAACCAGCCGACTCAAATGAGACTGTTTGCTGATGAGGATGAGTTTTACCGGATTAACGCTTTTGATTGGCAAGCTGAGTTTGCCGAGATAGTGCAAGCCGGGGGCTTTGATGCGGTTATAGGGAATCCGCAATATATCCGTATTCAGGCTATGAAAGAATGGGCGTCTAAAGAAGTTGAATTTTACAAGGGTGAATATGTTTCTGCCAGCAAGGGCAACTATGATATTTACGTGGTCTTTGTGGAGAAGGGTTTGGGCTTGCTGAGTGAGAATGGGCTTTTGGGCTATATCTTGCCTCACAAGTTTTTCAATGCCAAGTATGGGGAACCGTTGCGGCAAGTGATAGCCGATGGCAAACACCTAAACAATATTATTCACTTTGGCGACCAGCAAGTTTTTGAAAGTGCAACCACCTATACTTGTCTGCTATTTTTGAACAAAAAGCCAAGCCATCAATTTCATTTCGTCAAGGCCCACGACCTACCCGGCTGGCGACTGGATGAGCCACAAACGGAGGGGGATGTACCAGCCGACAAAGCAACGGCTGATGAATGGAATTTTGTGGTAGGGCCGGGGGCCGGGTTGTTCAACCGGCTTAGTGAGATGCCGGTTAGATTGGGTGATATAGCCCATCTATTTGTAGGTTTGCAGACAAATGCCGATGCTGTTTATATTGTTGAGGAAATTAGTCAAGAGGGCGACAAAGTCCTATGTAAATCAAAAGCTACGGGCAAGATTCACG
>CAZWZZ010000319.1:0-6942 GCA_964638395.1 uncultured Caldilineaceae bacterium | reverse complement strand
TTCCGGCTCTGGAAGATTTGCCCTACCCCCGGCGGGATGATGGCACGCTCAATGCTGACGGAGTCGTGTCTCGCAAGATGCAGTTGTTGCCGGTAATTTTGGGCGCTCTGGAGGGATAAATCGAAATTTCAGTGGTTCTCAATCCTAGTATTACTTGGCCAATCATTGCCAAGAATCGGACTTAATGCTATACTGGGCCAGCCTCTGAAAATCCCCACGCATTTAAAATTTTATCCAACGGACCTGCCACGAGATTTAGGTCTGTTAGAAGGGATGAACAGGTTGTGCCGAAAAAAAAGAGTTTTCATCGCGATAAACATACCAAAATTGTAGCGACAATTGGGCCGGCCAGCGATAGTGAGGAGACGCTCCGGCAGATGATCTTGGCCGGAATGGATGTGGTGCGTCTCAACTTTTCCCACGGCACCCCCGACTATCTGGCCCCCCTGGTGACCACCGTTCGCAAACTGAGCAAAGAGTTGGACATTCCGGTCGCCGTTTTGGGCGATTTGCGAGGCCCTCGTATTCGGGTTGGTGAAATTGAGGGGGGGACGATTCATCTGGAACCGAAGCAAAAGATCACGCTGACGCCCGAAACCGTCGTCGGCACACCGGAGCGAGTCACTGTTAGCTATCCCCATCTGGCCAAAGATGTCAAGCTGGGCAAGCGTATTTTGCTGGATGATGGTAATATCTCGCTCAAGGTGGATGAGATCAAAAAGAACGGTGATGTGGTCTGCCAGGTTGTGCGCGGGGCCGAACTGTCGAGCAAACGGGGGGTGAACCTGCCCAACCTACCGGTCAGTTTGCCCTCGATTACGGAGAAGGATTATCAGGATATTGAGTTTGCCATCAGGCAGGGTTTTGATTTTCTGGCGCTTTCCTTTGTCCAATCGGCCAAAGATGTGAAACAACTGAATGACTATCTGGCTGAAAAGAACTCTTCGATTCCGGTCATCGCCAAGATCGAGCGTAAAAATGCGTTGGATGACATCGAAAATATTGTCCAGGAAGCCTACGGCGTGATGGTCGCCCGGGGAGACCTGGCTCTGGAAATGAGCATTCAGGATGTGCCGATTGCCCAGAAGCGGATCATTTCGGTCTGTCGGCGCCATTCGGTGCCGGTCATCACCGCCACCCAGATGTTGGAGTCGATGGTGCATATGAATAAACCGACTCGGGCTGAGGCCACCGACGTGGCGAATGCTATTTTGGATGGAACGGATGCGGTCATGCTATCCGGCGAGTCGGCCATTGGTGATTACCCGGTTGAAACGGTGGCCACGATGTCCTCGATTGCCCGCTCTACCGAAAATGCCTGGATGAAAGAGGATTTGAACGGCCCCCCTGAACTACCCGCCACGAACGAACTGGAACCGACGTTAGCCTACGGCAGCACTGTCATCGCCAAATCATTGTCGGCCAAAGCCATTGTCACCTATACGGCCTCCGGGGCCACGGCTCGCCGAGTGGCCACGCACCGCCCGACTGTACCGATTCTGGCGCTGTCGGCCTACGTCGCCACCGCCCGCAAATTGTGTCTGACGTGGGGGGTTGAAACGGAATTGACCGAATATATCTCTAACACCGACCATATGGTGACGGTCGCTTTGCAGCAGGCCGAGGCCCACGGTGTGGCCGCGCCGGGTGAAACCATTGTAATGACGGCCGGCATGCCGCCTTATGGAGAAAGTGGGCGGACCAACACGCTCAAGGTGGAGCGCATCCCGGAGAGTTCAACGTCCAAGAAAAAGTAGAGGTAATTGTACCAATGATCGACAAAATTCAAGCGGCCCGCCGGGCCGAAGGCTTAATCATTCTCGATGGACAGTCGGATGAGGAAGTTAAAGCCGCTATCGAAAAAGTCAGTCGAGTCACAGGCATTGAAGGCAACGAACTGAGCTTTGACGGGCATCGCATCGTCGAGGGGCATGGGTATAACCTGACCGTGAACTGCTTTGATATTTATGAATGTCCGAACGGCTATTTGTTACAAGTTTATATGGACGATGCCCCGAATTGGACCGTAATTAGCAACACTCTGCCCAAGCTACTGCGAGCCACGCCGGATAAAGCGGTCGCTCGCCGCGCCCACGGCGAACTGGTCAAGAAAGGGCTGGCTTCGATCCACGAGAAGTTTTGACACAATCGGGACGAGGACTATAATTACACCGTGTAACCAATTTTTTGCCTCCGTAGCTCAATTGGATAGAGCATTGGTCTTCGGAACCAAGTGTTGCAGGTTCGAGTCCTGCCGGAGGTATAGCACAAAGGCCGCTTGTATGACAAGCGGCTTTTTCTTATCGGGACTGCTTCAATCCAACTGCCTGGGCCTTTTTCATTGTACCTCAATTGTACCTCAATTGCACCTCAATTGTACCTCAATTGATAGGTTTGATTAGGCGCGAGATCAAGATCATGTATTACATCAGGCCAACCGAGGGACGGGTTGATTAACCGGGGTCGATATGTCCATCGAGATCATCATCGTATTCGCCACTTTAATCGCCGCGATCATCCTCTTCACCACCGAACGGGTCTCGTTTGACATCTCGGCCCTGATCGTGATGAGTATCCTGCTGTTCAGCGGCATCCTCACACCCCGCGAGGGACTGTCTGGCTTTAGTAACGAAGCGACAGTCACTATCGGGGCCATGTTCGTGTTGAGTGAAGGGGTGCGCCGAACCGGGGCGCTGGAGCGGGTGGGGGATTATTTCTCGACTCTGGGGGCGCGTAATTATTCATTGGCGCTGGTATTGTTAATGGGACTGATTGGGGTCATCTCCGCCTTCATCAACAACACCGCCGCCGTAGCCATCTTCATTCCCATTGTGCTGTCCGTCGGCCTTAAGCTGAACGTCAGCCCATCCAAACTGTTGATGCCGCTCTCCTTTGCCTCGATGTTCGGCGGGGTCTGCACTCTCATCGGCACTTCGACCAACATCCTGGTCAGCGCCATCGCCGAACAGCATGGCCAACCCCCCTTTTCGATGTTCGAGTTTACGCCGCTTGGCCTCATTTTCTTCGCCGTCGGCCTGGCCTATCTCTTTTTCGCCGGTATTCCGCTCATCCCGGAACGGCGCACGGAGCCAGAGATCACCGCAGGGTTTGAGATGAATGAATACCTGACGGATGTGGTGCTGCGAGCCGGTTTCAAACATTTTGGCCAGTCTTCAGACGACAGCGCCTTGACCGCTGACCTTGATCTGGATGTGGTGCAGGTCTTTCGAGAAAGTGGGGATGTGGTGAGTGACGGGGCACAGACTATTCTCCAGCCGGGTGATACCCTCCGCATTCGGGGCAGTCCCCGCGAAATCCGGCGATTGTTGGAGCGGGAGGATATTTCGATCAAACCGGCCAAAATATGGCACGATTACGACCTGGAGCGGGGCAAAGATACGCTGATCGAAGCGGTCATTGCTCCTGCCTCCGATCTGGAGGGGCAGGAAATTCGGACGGTCAACTTCCTGGAGCGGTTTGGAGCGGTGCTGTTAGCCATCCGCCATCGGGGCCAACTCCAACAGGATGAAATGGGGGACATCCGGCTGGCCGGCGGCGACTCGATTTTGTTGAGTATCGGGCGAGACCGGGTGGTCGAAGTGGCCAACGATCCCTCCTTCGTCGTTACCTCCGAAGTGGGGCTGCCTCAGTATCGCACCGACAAATTGAAGATCGCGGTGGTTATTTTGGTGGGGGTGGTGGTGGCCGCCGCTTTTAACCTTATGCCCATCGTCGTCAGCGCGGTCATTGGCAGCATCCTCTTGGTGCTAACCGGCTGCCTGACCGTCGAAGAGGCCCACAGCGCCATCAGTTGGAAAATCATCCTGCTGCTGGCCGGGGTCATTCCGCTGGGCATTGCGATGGAAAAAACCGGGGCGGCGGCCTTGCTCTCCGCTTACGTTCTCGAGACCGGCGCGATGTGGGGGCCGACGGTTATCCTCTCCCTCTTTTTTTTCCTGGCGATGATGCTGACCAACTTCATCTCCAATCAGGCCACGGCGGTGCTGCTGGCTCCCATCGCTATCCAGGCCGCCCAATCCCTCGACGTCAGCGCCCGCCCTTTTTTGATGGCCGTGACCTTTGCCGCCTCCCTCAGTTTTATGACCCCCGTTGGCTACCAGACCAACACTCTCATCTACGGTCCCGGCCAATACAAATTCACCGATTTTCTCAAAGTGGGGACGCCGCTGAATATCATCTTTTGGGCTTTGGCCACGCTGTTGATCCCGCTGTTTTGGACATTTTGAAAAGGAGATTCGGGGAATATCCCCCCTGTGCTTACCCAAATTTGGGGACGCATCCATCCTGGTGATCGCCACCGATTTCGAATATAGCGGGTTGGCCCGGAACACACCACGGAGTACGTCGAGTTTTTCCGAGATGCCGATCTGTTGATTTTCGACGCCCAGTACAGCTTGACCGAAGTGCGAGACCGGCCCGATTGGGGGCACAGCACGGCCATGATGGGCGCGGAGTTGGCCTAATGAAACAGCATCTTCGGGGACAGAAATGCCACAAATTGCCGGCCTTTCTGTCTTATGGGGGGCTTTGCTTTTTTGATTATCATAGCCTTGATGATCGGTGGCGTTGTATTATTTCTTGTATTGCCACTCTGAAAGTTCACTCATACACCTTGATAACTTCGTAAACCGGCTCCGACTGGCTCTGCCCTTTGAGGTGAACAACCCCGATGCAATGGGCCTCGATGTCATGTTGCACCAAGTCATAGGTCTCCTGGCTAATCAAAATCTGGCCGCCCTCAGCATTCTCTTGTAGCCGCTTAGCCTTGTTGACCGAGTCGCCGATAACGGTGTAGTTCATCAGTTGGGAAGTACCGACATTGCCGACGACAGCCTCGCCGATGCCGACGCCGATGCCGAAATGGAGACGATGATCGGGAATCAGACGACGATGGACCTTTTTGACGGCCCGGCGCAGTCCTAGCGCGGCCCGGATGGCTCGCAGCGGATGGTCCGGCTGGGTCAGGGGAGCGTTGAAGAAAGCCATAATCGCATCCCCCATAAATTTATCCAGCGTCCCTTCCTGGGCCAGCACAGCATCAGCGGCCACTTCCATATATTGGTTGAGTAGCTCGATCAAGATTTCGGGCGAGGTTTTGGCGCTAAAGGTGCTAAAGCCCCGGACGTCGGCAAACAGGATCGTTACCGTTTGGCGGCTGCCGCCCAGTTTGACCTGACCGGGCTGTTTCAAGACTTGATCGACGACGCTGGCGGCCACGTACCGCTCGAACATGCCTCGTATGTGCTGCTTTTCCCGCTCTTTGGTCAGATGCAGTTGGCGCATCAGTTGCAGATTGTGGATGGCGATGGCCGCATAATCGGCCACCATCCGCAAAATTTGCTTGTCGTGGGCGGTAAAGGGCAGATCAAGCGGCTTGCTAACACTCAACGTGCCCACCACTTTGTCCCCGACCTGGAGGGTCACCGAAATAACATTTTCCGTGACTGCCTCCCGAGCTTTTTGCAGCACGGCGCTGTTGAGGTGGCCGGTATATTTCCAATTGTTGTTGGTCGGCGCGTTATGGTTCGGCGTCTCTTCTCGGCTTTTTTTGACATGTTTCTTGAATTTGCCTGTTTCCGGATCAACCAAGACCAGAGCGCCGGAGTCGGCCTTGGTCAAAAACATGACCGCTTCGACCACCCGCTCCAACATTTTCTCAGGATGCATCAGGGCGGTGATCGACTTGCCAATCCGGTACAGGATATTCAGTTCGTGGACCCGCTGCTCCAAATCCTGGTTCGATTGCAAGACGCGGCGAGTCAATGCCTCTTTTTCACGCTGTAAGCGGGTGTTGGCCAGGGCATCGTCGATAGCCTCGGCCATCTGCTCGACAGTGAAGGGTTTGATGATGTAGTCGTGAACCCCCAACCGAAAGACCTCCACGGCCACCTGTTCGGAGCCGTGGGAGGTCATCAAGATGACCGGTATTTTAACCCTGCTTTGACGCAGGAGCCGGAGCATCTCGACCCCGGTCATACGGGGCATTTCATAATCCATCAGGATCAGGTCGGGGGCGGTATCGAGCGCCTTTTGTAAGCCTTGCGCGCCATCTACGGCCACGTCGATACGGAAGTCACGGGGTTTGAGAATGTATTCGATTACGAAGTCGCGGACTTGGGCGCTGTCATCGATAACAAGCACCCGTAGGGGTTCTGGATTGCTCATTTTTTAAAGTACACCCGGTTGAGTATGGCACAGAAATAAAAAGTTGATGCTTTAAGTATGAAGAGTCATAGCCGTTTTGTCCATCCCCCATAATTGCTAAAATCGGTCGGGCTGAGGGGGATATGGCGACTCCTGAGAGAATGGCATCTCCACGAAAACAACTATCCAAAAATTCATAAAACGTAAATCGAAAAACGTAACATCTTTGCTACGTGCGGTAGGTTTTGCGTTTTAGGGAGTTCCAGAAAAATAATGATCCCAAAAATCGGAGCTTGGGGTCAGTTGTCCTTTGTCAGTAGTCCGTTGCAAAGGACAAAGGACAACTGACCACTGACTCATCATCCAACTTTGGGATCATTTAAATCTTGGAACTGCCTTACTTCGCTCGACAATTTCAGAGTCTTGGGTCTGCCTAAGCTGATGGCTTGAGCCAATCCAGCGGCGAGATGATGTCCGAAGGCCGGAATCCCAGAGACACCAGCGTCGGTTGGAGCCAATCGAGACGAGCGACCACAAAAAGATGGTGGGCATCGGAGCCGAAGTAGAATTTGGCTCCGGCGGCTCTGGCGGCTTGCAGGCCACGAGCGTACTGCTGCCAGAAGACATCGCCCTGATGCTCGGCCATCAGATGGATGCCCATGCCGATTTCGATGGCGGTCTGGTGACGCCGGGCCGCCTCCCCCAACTCGGCCAAATAATCTTCCGACCAGGCAGCCAGAAACGCCGCCGGGGTGAAACCCCAGCGCCGGGGCGCGG
>CAZWZZ010000318.1:5792-6945 GCA_964638395.1 uncultured Caldilineaceae bacterium | reverse complement strand
TTTCGATGCGCTTCCAGCCGGTGACAACGGCCACGGTGATGATAACGGCAATCACCACCTCGGCGATGACCTGCGGAATGAGGGTCGGTACAACGGCAGCCGGGATATAGTCAAACATCACCAACGCCCCGACGACCAGAATGGTGTTGGTCAACGTGCCCACCACCCCGGCCACGACCAGAGCCAGATATTCATTCTGTTTTTTGACAGCCGCATAGCTGAAATAGGCCGTCACCCCGATGAACAAACGGGGAATGACCGACACCCTCGGATCGGCGAAAAAGGGCACCGTGGCTTGCAGCATGCTGAACAGGCCAAAGATGCCGCCAATCAGCAAGCCCACAAGCGGCCCCTCCATCACCCCGCCGACGATGGCCGGGACGTGCATAATCGTCGCGTTGCCGGAGACGTTAGGCACCGGAATAAAGCCCAACCGGGTCACCCCTAATAAAATAGCGATAGCCGCCAACACGCCGGTAATTACAATCTTTCGCACATTCAAAACATTTCCTGCTGCCGTACTTTGCATCGTGTAACTCCTCCTTAGTATCTCCTGTTGTAAACAATGGAATTGGATTGTATCATCACCCTGTTGATAAGGCTAATGTAAAACCGTCTGAACTGCAAGTTGATCTTACGCCCCCAAATCACGCGCCGCCGGCAGCCCCCCCAGCCCCTCCGCTGCCGTCACCGCCGAGACGACCGCCTCGGCCAGAACATCCGCCGCCAAAGCCCCGACCATGCTCAAATCGGCGGCTTCCTTCCCATAGGATAGCGCAAACAGGGTGTCCCCGTCAAAATGGGTGTGAGCCGGGCGAATGGTACGGGCCAGACCATCCTGGGCCATCTGAGCCACCTTGGTCACTTCGCTTTTAGTCAGCTTGACGTTGGTGGCCACGACGGCCAGGGTGGTGTTCGTGCCCCGCGATAGATCGGCGATAGTGCGATACGGGGCGTTGGTGGTGGCGGTGGTACTGTTAGCGAAGCCGCCCCCCGGCTGTCGCGCCCCGGCGATGATCTGCTGCGTCCGGGGGTCGTAGACGTCGCCGAACGGATTGAGAGCCACCAACGCCCCAACGATGACGTCGCCGAACGCCCGGCGGCTGGCCGTGCCCAGGCCGGTTTTGGTGGCCGTGGCAAAACCGAGCATCTT
>CAZWZZ010000318.1:0-5692 GCA_964638395.1 uncultured Caldilineaceae bacterium | reverse complement strand
TAGGCGCTGCCCCCGCCAAGCAACAGGGCGTGAACTTTATCCACCATACAGACCGGGTCGAGCAGATCGGTCTCTCGCGTGCCGGGGGCCGTGCCCCGCACATCGACCCCGGCCACGGCCCCTTCGGGGCACAGAACGACGGTACAGCCCGTCGCCGCTTCCAGGTTCGTCCAATGGCCGACTTTCAGGCCAGGAATGTCGGTGATGGCGTTGTGCATAATATTGACATTGCTCCTTAAGCCGGGGCAATCTTGTCGAATGCTGTCTGGACAGCCTCGATGCTTTCGGCCTGAATTGCCACGGCGAACAGTTCTTCTAACGGCTGCTCGTCAAAAATCTTGTCCAGACGCTTCTCTAATTGTTGGTATTTTGAGATAGGTGGGTCAAAACGCATCGCCACTGCATTGAGAATATTTCGCCGAAACGTGGTGAGTGATCCCTCTTGGATGCCCTCCTGGATGCCCTCCTGGATGCCTTCCTGGATACCTTCTTCCCGTATGCGGCGCAGGTATGGCGTATCCATTAACAAATCATCCTTGTCAATTAATTTTTCGACCATTTCTATCATCTCCTTATCGTCAAGTAATGCGATAAACGCTGTGAACAAACGCCGCTGCATCTCGGTATCGGAAACCGTTTTTAGATTATGGACGACTTCCGGTAGCAGTTGGGCTGGATCATCGATCTGGGTTTGTCCAACGAGCGGTAACAGGGCGGGCAGACCTGTGTTGAGTAGCTCTTCCGCCTTCATTTGCCACAAATGGATAGCCCGATAATTCCAAGCGAGACTCACCTGTCCGTCAAAACAATTGATCTGGTGGTGTCCGGTGTCGTCAGCGCCTGCTCCTTTTTCAACATACAAAACCACGCTACACAATTCAAATTGAGGATACGTCAGAGCGATACGGGACATATAATCCAACAACCGTTCAGGCATCGGCCGATGGGTGCGACGCCCCTGAAACTCCAAATGTAACAAGACAGAACGACCCGTTTGGAGCGTTACATGGAAAAGATGGTCGGCCTGAATCGACTCCGTCGATAATTCGATGTTAAGCGTATGAGCCTCATGAACGTCGCTGTCGAGTAGCCAACTGGCGAAATCCGTGATGAAAAAATCAACCAGCCGTTTGAGGGGACTGTCAATTTTGGCCATTGGTATAATGCTCCCAAAATCAAGTAGTGAAACGCTACAGAGGTATTATACGTCCACCCCCAAAAAACGCATAGCCGCCACCACATACAGCCGAGCGGCCAGTTTGATCTCGTCGATGCTGATCCACTCATCGATGTGATGGGGAATGTGAATGTCCCCCGGCCCGCAGGTGACGATGGGAATGCCCTTTCGGGCGTTGAGAATGGTGCCGTCCGTCGAGCCGGGGACGCCGCCGTAGATGGGCGGCTGCCGGGTCAGGTCTTGATAGGCCGAGGCCAGAGCGGTGACCACCGGCTCCTCCGGGGCCGTCCGGGTCGGGTAGCGAAGCTCAAGGACCTTCATCTCGTAGACCAGCCGTTCATCGACGGCCACGGTTGCGGCCAGCATCGCTTCCACCCGCTCGGCCAGACGCTCCGGCTCTTGGCTGGGCAGCAGCCGAAAATCAAGGATGGTCTCGGTTGAGCTGGGCATCACATTTTTCTGTGGTTCGCCGATGTTGGGGCAGCGCAAAATGGTGGGAGTGATGCTTGGCTGGCCCAGGTATTGATCGGTCCCGTGCTGGACAATTTCTCGCTCTTCCAAGCTGTGGACCAACGTCAGGAATTGGGCCATCGGGTAGACGGTGTTGACGCCGGTCAGCGGCATCGCGCCGTGGGACATCACCCCCCGGATGACGGCCCGAATCCACATCACCCCTTTCTGGGTGATGCACAGATGGTTCTCCTCCGGCTCACAAATAATGGCCGCATCGACCTGATCCGCCCAGCCCTGCTCGACGAAATGTTTGATGCCGATCATATCTCCCTCTTCATCACAGACCGCGCCGATGAGGATATTGCCCTTCAGCTTGACCCCACTCTCGACGATGGCTTTGGTGGCGATCAGGGCACAGACCAGCCCGGCCTTCATATCGTTGGCCCCCCGGCTATAGATACGCCCATCCCGAATGGTGGCGCTAAAGGGTGGGTCGGTCCACTCGGCCGGGTCTCCCTCGGTGACGACATCGGTGTGTCCCTCGAACATCAGCGTTGGTCCCGGCCCGTCGCCGTACAGGGCGATGACGTTGGGCCGGCCCGGTACGACCATCTCAAAGTGGGTCTCCAACCCCATCGCCCGGCACTGAGCCTCGACCCAGCGGGCCGCCGCCTCCTCCCCGACGCCCTGCTCCGGTCGCCAGACGCTGGGGATGCGGGTCAACTCTTGCACCCAGCGGATCAATTCTTCATCGTTTATCTGGTTAACAACTTGTTGTTCTAAGTCGGTTAGCATAGTTCATTATTTGATAAAGAGAAACTGTGAATAATTAATTGTGAAGTTAAATCCATTCATAATTAATTATTAATTATTTACAATTCACAATTTTTTCTAAACAAAGTCTTGGAAAAAACTGGTCTCTAACCATCACAGTTTGGTGATAGCTTTATCCTGCCACAAACTACAACACCTGCCCCAACCCCACCAAGTCCAGCGTCTCCCGCAGCGAGGGCCAGGGGGTGAAGACCACAATCACAAAAAACAGAAGCGTGACCGCGACGACGGCGTAATCACGGGGGCCGCTTTTGAGCAGGATGAATTTGGTGCGCCCATCGCCGCCGATGTAGCAGCGGGCCTCCATGGCCATAATCAAATCCTCGGCCCGGCGGAAGGCGTTGATGAACAGGGGCACGATCAGCGGCAGATAGGCTTTGGCCGCCTTGTCCGGTCGCCAAAATTTGCGGTCGCCGCCGATGTCGGCGCAACGGCTGGCCTGGGCCTTCATCACCCGCTCCATCTCCTCGGCGAAGGTTGGCACGAAGCGCAGGGCAATCATCATAATCAGGGCCAACTCGTGGGAAGGGATGCCGATGCGCCGGAAGGGGTCGAGCATCTTTTCGATGCCGTGGGTCAGCTCGGTCGTGGTCGTGGTCATCGTAATCAGGCTGGTCAGGAAGATGAAGGAGAGAATGCGCAGGATGCCGATGGTAATCAGTTGCAGGCTAAAACGGGTGACGCGCAGCCAGCCCCACTCAAAATAGACCCGGCCTGCCGGTTCGGTCCAGCCCTGAAAGAGGAGTTGGACGATGAAGACCAGAGCCAAAATCGGCAGCCCCAGCTTGATGCCCCGGGCTACGTAGTCGAGCGGCACTTTCGAGGCTTTAGCGATGAGCAGGGTGGCCACCAGCAGGATGACCGCCGGGATGACCTGGCGGCTGAAGGAGACGGCGAAGATGAAGATGATGAGGGCGGTGATTTTGGTGCGCGGGTCGAGGCGGTGGATGAAGGAGCCGGTGGGGATGTATTGGCCGATGGTCACATCCCGCAGCAGTTCAAACTGGCTCATTCAGCACCTCGGTCAGTAGCGCGGTCGCCTGGGGCACGGTCAGAGCAATCCGGTCGATCAACCCGGCCTGCCGCAGTCGGCTCGTGATTTCGGTCACCGCCGGAACGCCCAGCCCCATCGCCCGCAGCCGCTCCGGCTGGTCGAAAATATCGCTCGGCCGGCCACACGTTTCCACCCGCCCCTCGCTGATGACGCACAGCCGGTCACAGACGCGGGCCAACTCTTCCATATTATGGGCGACCAGCACCAGGGTCATCCCTTCCTCCCGGTGCAGCCGTAAAATATGATCCAACAGTTGGTTCCGGCCCTGCGGGTCGAGGCCCGCCGTCGGCTCATCCAGAACCAGCACCTCCGGCTCCAGAGCCAGCACCCCGGCCAGAGCCACCCGGCGCATCTGCCCCCCGCTCAGGCCAAAGGTGATCCGATCCTTAAATTCCTCGAAGCCCAGGCCGACCGCCTCCATCGCCTTTTTGACCCGCGCCCGAACCTCCTCCCTGGAGAGTTTCAGGTTGCGCGGCCCGTAGGCGATGTCGTCGCCGACGTAATGCTCAAACAGTTGGGCCTCCGCCTGCTGAAAGACCAGGCCGATCCGTCGCCGGATCTGCTTGAAATCAACCCCTTTGGCCGTCACATCCTGCCCAAAAATCTTCAACTGCCCCTCGTGGGGTTGAAGCAGGGCATTGAAATGTTGAATGATAGTCGATTTCCCGGAGCCGGTGTGGCCGATGATGCCCAAAATCTCCCCCCGCCTGACCTGAATATTGACCCCCTCGATGGCCTTCACTTGCAGCGGCGTGTCGTGCATATAATAGTAGGTCAGGTCGCTGATGTCGATGACCGTCTCGTCCGCCGGTTCCTCCGCCGCTTCCGTCGCCAATTGGGGCGAACGTCCGTTGCGGGACGACAGATGCAGCCGGGCGGCGGCCATAAACTCCTCGACGCTCAAAATATCTTTGGGGAAATCAGGCCGTCGCTCGTGCAGAGCCGCCGCCAGTTGGGTCACCTGCGGCACGTCAATCTGCAACGCCCGCAGCCGGGCCGCCTGCCCGAAGACCTCACGGGGCGTCCCCTGCAAGGCGATGCGCCCCTGCTCTAACACAATTAGCCGGTCAGCCTCGACCGCCTCTTCCATATAATGGGTGATGGCCACAATCGTCACCCCTTCTTCCTTGTTGAGGCGGCGGGCCGTTTCTAACACCTCATCCCGGCCCAGCGGGTCGAGCATCGCCGTCGATTCATCCAGGACCAGCACCTCCGGGCGCATGGCCAACATCCCGGCGATACAAATACGCTGCTTCTGCCCGCCCGACAGCAGATGGGGCGCACGATGGCGCAAGGGCAGCATGCCCACCTGCTCCAGCGACCAATCGACCCGGCGCACAATCTCGGCGTGGGGCAGCCCCAGATTCTCTGGCCCGAAAGCCACATCCTCCTCCACAATTGTGGCCACAATCTGGTTATCCGGCGTCTGGAAAACCATGCCCACCGTCGAGCGAATATCCCGGACGTGCTGGGCCTCCTTGCTGTTCCAATTCTTGACCCACACCTCCCCATCCGTCGGCAGATAGAGCGCGTTGAGCAGCTTGGCCAGCGTCGATTTCCCGGAGCCGTTATGCCCCAGAATAACCACATACTCCCCCGCCTCGATACTCAGGTCGATACCTCTCAGGGCTTGAACCGGCTCATCGCTGTCGGTTTGGTAGCTATAATGCACGTTTTCGAGACGGATGATGGGAGTCACAATATCGTCCTTGAGCGTCATTAGATGCTCATTCCTGGTATTACAGCGGCGGCGCAAACCGTCCATCGACCGCCGTCCAGCCGCCATCGACAAACATCAGCGAGCCGGTGACGTAGGAGCTGGCCTCGGAGGCCAGGTAGACGACCATGCCGACCATTTCGTGGGGTTGCGCCCATCGTTTGAAGATGTTCCGGTCGGCGTAGGCTTGATACCAATCGGGGCTGTTTTTGATCTGTTGGGTCAGCGGGGTTTCGACGACGCCGGGGGCGATGGCGTTGACCCGCACGCCCTTTTCGCCCAACTCGGCGGCCAGGGCGCGGACCATCTGCCGGGTGCCGGCTTTGGTGGCGGCGTAGATGCCCTGTCCCGGCTCGACCACCTCGGCCCGGATGCTGGCGAAGGTGATGATGCTGCCCCGGCCCCGCTCGGCCATGCCCCTGGCCACGGCCTGCATCAGCAGAAACGTCCCTTTCAG
>CAZWZZ010000317.1:0-6947 GCA_964638395.1 uncultured Caldilineaceae bacterium | reverse complement strand
TCATAACTCACCTCCACAGAGGATTATACCGCACTTCATAATTTTGCTTAAATATTATACCACCCCACCAAATCCCCAACAAAAAAGACGCCCACCTCCCGGCAGACGCCTTCCCTCATCCCTCACAGCCCCTCCACCCGTTCAGACTTACTTCCGCCGAATCACCCGATGGGCCTCTAGCTCGACGCCGACTTTCTGTTTGGTATAGGCCGGGTCCAGTTGCTCGGTGCGGAAAGCGTCGCCGGCCAGGCCGAGGGTGTTGGCGTCGATGTAGATTTCGCTCTCGGTGCGGCCATTGACCGCCATCTTGCTCAATTTGCTGGACATATTGACGGCGGGACCGACCATCGTCGCTTCGGAGCCGACGGTGCCGGTCTTGACTTTACCGGTGCTGATGCCGATGCCCATCCCGCTTTGACCAAAGGCGGGATGTTTTTTCGTCCACTCCTCCCGCAGAGTCAAATACTCCTGGCGCATTTTGATGGCCGCAAAGATGGCGGAGTGGGCCGAGGTGACCCGGTCATCGCTGTGGCGGGCGGGGAAGTTGCCGAACACGCCCATCACGCTATCGCCCAGGCTCTTGTCCATCGCTCCCCCGGCCTGCACAATCAACGTAGACATCCGCAGCAGATACTCATCCAGGTAGGCCACCATCAACTCCGGGCCGATGGTGTTGGTCAGGTAGGTCGAGCCGTGGATGTCCCCCATCAACACCGTCACCTCATCCTGATGGGTCAATTCGGCGATGTAGCCGGGATCGTAATAGCGATCCAGATTATCGCGGCGGCCAATCTGCCGGTCCCGCAGCAGGCGGTAGCTGGAGGTTTCAGCCACGCTGTGGGCGATGGAGGGGTAATTTTCCCGGACCAGGTCGAAATCCTCGCGGCTGATGGCCAGCAGCCGGGTCGATTTGACGGCCCGAATGGTGGCTGTGCGGGGCACGGAGCGCAGCAAAGCAATCTCCCCGAAGAAATCGCCGACGCTGAGCCGGTTGATGACGCTGCCCCGCTGGGAGCCGATGTCGGGAGCCAGCACCTCCACCTCCCCGGCTTCGATGATGTAAAATTTGTCGCCGCTGGCCCCCATATGGAAAACGATCTGCCCCGGCTTGTACTCCTCGACCTTGAGCCGGTTGGCCAGGAGGACGCTCTGCTCCAGGCTGATCTCGCTCAGGATGGGGATATTTTCCAGGACGCGCACCACGCCGGTGGCCAGGGCCTTATCCAAAATATCCAGTTGGGTCCGGGCCTCGGAGTAGTCGGGCCGCAGCTTGAGGGCGGTGCGGAAGGACTCGCGGGCGGAGACGTAATCTCGCAAAATCTTTTGGGTCGTGCCCAGATTGTAAAAATGGTGGGCATTGGCCGGTTCCAGTTGGGTCGTCGCTTTGAAGACGGTCAGGGCCTCGATATATTTGCCCTGATCGTAGTAGGTAACGCCCAGTTGGTTGTAGGCATCGACAAAATCGGAGCGGAAGCGGATGGCCAATTCCAGCTTTTGTTCAGCCTGAGCATACTGCTTGACGTGCCGGAACAAGGTCCCCAATTCATACTGCACCTCAGCCGACGTCGGGTCCTGTTCGGCGGCCAAATCTAAATAGGAGAGGGCCTCGGCATAGCGCCCCGTCTGCCGGGCGGCCAGCCCCACGCTAAAGAGTAGGGCGAAATATTGATCGAGGGGCAGTTGCCGTTCTAGCCGTTGCAGGGCGGCTGTAATTTCTTCGCCGGAGTTGGCGATGCACTGCGCCCCCAGCCAGATGCGGGCGTAATCATTGTTCTCCCCCAAAATTTTGGAGTACAACTCGGCGTTATCTTTGGTGATGCCATACAGCAGAATAATCGTGCCCTGCCAGCGCCGCCGGGTTTCGGTATCTTGCAGATTTGGCTCGATGTCATACCCCTGCTCCCGCTGGGCCAGGGCCGCGAAAAATTCCTGATAGGTGTGGTGGGCAAACTCGACCCACTCTTTGGTGGCCGCGTAGCGGATGAGGCCGCTATGTTTGATCTCCTCGTGGATATCCTCGGCGGTGACGTGTTGTAGCTCAACCCGCTCGCCCGGCCCGGCCTCTTCGGTGTAGAGATACAGAGCGCGGGAGATAATGTCGATCCATTGCTCGAAAGGATAGGCCCAGGCTTCCTGCTCCTGCATGGCCAGCCCCAGATCGGCCAGGGCGCTCTTACGTAGGGCCAGGGGAACCTTAGCTTGGGAATAGCCAAAGTTCTGCCACCACTCGCTGTCGGTTCGCTCCAGCAGATTTTCGGTGAAGGCTTCGAAGAGGATGCCCCGGTTTTTCGGCAGCGACTCCTGGCTGTCTCTGGCGATTTGGGTGAACATATAGAGGGCCAGCGGCGATTGGGCCAGATCCTCCAATTGGGGATCGCTGTAGATTTCGCGGGCCACCCGCCGCCCCTGCTCGGCGCTGAGGTAGTTGACCAGGAAGGTTTCAATATCTTCGCCCCGCAACCGTTGGAGCATGGCCGTGCGGAAGTTGTAGAGGGGCGTATAATCCTGCACCCGGCAGGTGAGTAGGAAGCGGTGCTGGCCATATTCGTGGATGAAGCGGTTTAGCTCCACACCCGTTTTATCCTGAAAAGGCATCTCGTTGAGACCGTCCATCAGGAAAAGCACCGAATGGAGCGGCCCATACGCCTGATTTTGCCCTTTGAGCAGGGCGGTCACATCGGCTTCGCTCTCAAATTCGTAAATCTCGTAGCTTCGCAAAATGTCGAGGATCACTTCTTCCATCGTCTTGTCGGGCGACAGGGTGTTGAGCTTGATGAAGATCGGCAGGACAATGGGATCGTTCGAGCTATTCATCTGGTGGAGCGACTGTTCCGCCGTATCCAACATCAAGCGGCGCAGCACCGTCGTTTTACCCCCCCCGGCATCCCCCAAAATAACGGCCCGTTGGTCGTGAGCGATGAGGTCCCGCACATCGACCGGCGCTTCACGGATGAGGTTGGAGCCTTCGATACCAAACAGCCGCAGCGGATTGACCCCATCCTTGTCATCACGAGAGCGGGCTTCCAGACGACGCTGGGCAATATCGGTCAAAATCTCCAGCACCCCCGGCGCTCGCTGGCTGATGAGGTTGAGGGAGCGGTGGGTCAGCGTCACAAATTTAGAGGGTTTGGTGGTGCGAATGGTGGCCGTGCGGGGCACCCGCTTGATGAGGGCCACCTCGCCGAAGAAATCACCCCGCCCCAGCCGGGAGACGACCATTTCGTTGCCCAGCGCATCCGGGACCAGCACCTCCACCTCGCCGCCAACAATGATGTAGGATTTGTCGCCCCGGTCTCCTTTGCGGAAAATCGTCTCGTTGTCTTTGTAGGACTCGGCGTGGGGAAAGAGCGGGGCCAATTGGCGTAACTCCGCTTTGGTCAACGTGTGGCGCGGGGGGAAGGGGCTGATGGCCTCGTTGGCCCGGTTTGCTTTCAGCGGCAAATACAACTCTTTCCAGATGGCATAGTCGGAGTCGGCGATGACCCGCTGGAGATAGCGATTGAGGGGAGAGACTTGTGAGTCGGTCATCTCACCATTTCCGGTACCGTTGGCGCTGCTGGTGGACGGAAAGCGAAAGAAGTGTCCTTTCCAACTCCAGAAATCGGGCGCTTTTCGGGACAGTTGGCTGACAAACGCGGCATCACTCCAGATAACAATCGGTTGGATAATGGCTTTCAGCCGGTCACGCAGAAAATTAAGGAGCGTGACGAATTGATCCCGTTGGGCATCGGTAAACTTTTCGATGCCATACACAAAAATGACAATCGACTTATATTTGCCGGTCAATTCTAAATTTTTGAAGCGGGAATGTTCTGTTAACTCGGTTAAACTGCGGGCGAGATTTGTGTCGTTGGGGCCAACTTCGAAGTTAAAAACGTAGATACCGTCGGCTTCGAGGCGACGGCGAAAATAGTCGATGAGGCGTGCCCGCAATTTGAAGTCGCTACATTCGGCGATAGCTAAACCGCCGACATTGCTCATGCGGAGCATGCCCAACAACATTCTGATTTCATCTGGAAAGCGCGTAGTAAGTTCGTCGACGTCTGGCGAAATCATCCTGTTTCCTTATGGTTGAAAAGAGTTGGTAAGGTTCTTGACCAATGCCTCCCATTTGGCTTGAGCTGTTTGTTTTTTCAGCTATGTATGTCAACCTCGGCAACATTAAAAAATTATAACATTTCTGTCCGGGCCTGTCAATGATTACCTTAAAAAAATAAACACGGTATTGACAACATCCTTAGCCTGTGTTAACATTCCTCCCGTGTTTGAGCCGTTAGCTCAGCCGGTAGAGCAACTGCCTTTTAAGCAGTGGGTCCTGGGTTCGAGTCCCAGACGGCTCATTTTAATAAAACCATCTTAACCATTACACTTCGAGTAAAGGAAAAAGAAATGTACTCTCGTTGTGAAATCCTATTTCCACACTCCCGCGTGAGTGGTCTGAAAAAGTTAAAAGGTGATGAGTGGCGAAAGCTAACCGAGTATGTGGCCCGTTTGCCGGAAACCCACGATGATGCGTTGGCCTTTTCGCATATGATGATAAAACTGTGTGACTGCCTCAATTGTGATCTGGGCAGCTACAAAGCGGCGCTGGGTTGCTCGGCCTGCTCACAGCGTACCATCAATGCGCTGCGGGACACCGATCAGCAATTGATCCGCCGCTTTGAGAAGTCTCGCCAAGAAGTTCATCTCTATCTCGACGGAATCGGCGCTCAACACGAAAAAGCCGCTTAGTATCATTATAACCCCTAAAGCGGATACCCTTCAAACGGGTGTCCGCTTTTTTTGTGTTTTACTGTATCTATTCAGCCGTTGCCCTCAAAACAGCGATTTCATAGCGGGGATTAGGAGATTTGGGGATTTTATCGAAAAATTTATCCCCTCATCCCCAAATCCCCGCGCAGAAACGGTCGTTCTGGATGTCTGCTGAATAGTGACGATTAAGTTGAGGCTCCATTGGATTATTTAGCTCTCCTTAAACGTGCCCTGTCGATTACCTGGCGCTATCGTGCGCTGTGGCTTTTTGGGTTTCTGCTGGCGTTGTGCAGCGGTGGCAGCGGCGGCGGCAATTTCAATCCGGGCGGTAATTTCTTTCAGGGCGGTGGTGACTTTGGCGGGGGCGGCGACATGCCCTCGCTTCCTCAAATCGACGCTACGATCATCATCAGCCTGCTCATCCTCGCCGGTTGCCTCACCCTGCTACTCATCCTCCTGAGCATCATCATTCCGGTGATCGCCCGCACCGCCCTGATCGGTATGGTCGGGCAGATCGAAGCCGAACAGCCGGTCACCATGCGTGACGGTTGGCGCATCGGCTTCTCCGGCCGCGCCCTGCGCCTCTTTTTGGTCAGCCTGCTGATCGGCATCCCCGTCTTCATCCTGGCCCTCATTTTGATCGCCCTCGCTCTGTCACCCTTGCTGCTTCTTTTTAGTGGGGAAGAGGCCGGGATCGTAATCGCCATCATCGCCACCATTTTAGCCGTCCTGCTGGTGATCTTGGTCCTGTTCGTCATCAACATTGTCATTAGACCCATTCTGGAGATCGCCTGGCGACAAACGGTGTTGGGCCAGTATGGTGTCATCGACAGCGTGCGTCAGGCGTTGAGCCTCATCCGGCGTCGGCTGAAAGATGTCTTTGTCGTCTGGGTTTTGACCTTTGGCCTCTCCATCGGCTGGTTTTTTGTTGCGCTCTTTGCGGTGCTGCCGGTCGCGCTGATCGCCGCCCTGGTGGTTGGCGGTATTCCGGCGGCCCTGGTCTACTTCATCGCCAATTCCGGCCTCGGTGCGGCCATCGCCGGGGTTCCGCTGGCCTTGCTGGTCCTGATGATCGTCACCAGCGTCGCCCAGGGCTTCTATCTCATTTTCGACTCCTCAGTCTGGACATTGGCCTATCTGGAATTGCTGAAAGAACCGGAACCCTCGCCCTCCATTGACGAGACAGAAGAAGAGACAGAAGACACAACAGAGACACCATCACCCGCTCCCCCGGCCCCCTCAGCGCCATCCCCTTCCGACCAACCTGACACTCCACAAAACGATCCTGACGAGACTGTAGAACAATCAACTCAGGATGATAACCAAGATGAGCGTGGCTAAAGGGATAGCCTTCGGTAAAGCCATTCTGTTTGGCGAACACGCTGTCGTCTACCGGCGACCGGCCATCGCCGTGCCGGTGTCGAACGTAACCGCCCAGGCCACGCTGCGAACTGGCCCGCCGGCGACCGGGTTCTGGATCGACGCCCCGGATGTTGACCAACGTTACGCCCTCCGGGACGCCCCCGCCGATGATCCCCTGGCGGCCATCCTGCGCCTGACGAGCCGTCATCTGGGCAAGACACTGCCTCCGGCCACGCTACACGTGACCTCGACCGTGCCGCTGGGCCGGGGGCTGGGCAGTGGGGCGGCGGTTTCCACGGCCATCGTCCGGGCGCTGGCCGCCTTCTGGGGCATCGAGTTAGACCCGGCAGAAATTTCCCCCCTCGTCTACGAGATCGAGCGTCTGCACCACGGCACGCCCTCCGGCATCGACAACACGGTTATCGCCTTCGAGCAGCCGGTCTACTTCATCAAAGATCGACCCATTCAACGGCTACGGGTCGCCCAACCCTTCACCCTGGTCATCGCCGATACCGGCCAGGTCGCCGCCACCCACGAGGTCGTCGGCGATTTGCGGCGGCGCTGGCAGGCTGACCCGGCCCGGTACGAAAAGTATTTCGACCAGATTGCCGCCATCGTCAACCAGGCCCGCACCCTGATCGAGCAGCCCCAGGCGGATATGACGGCTTTGGGGAGTCTAATGAATGACAACCAGCGCTTGCTGGAGACCGTCGGTGTTTCCTCGGCCGCGTTGCAACACCTGATCGACATCGCCCGGCAGGCCGGGGCGTTGGGGGCCAAGCTCTCCGGCGCGGGCTGGGGAGGCAACATCATCGCCCTGGTCCAGCCGGAGA
>CAZWZZ010000316.1:0-6982 GCA_964638395.1 uncultured Caldilineaceae bacterium | reverse complement strand
CGGCGGTGGTCAGGGCGGTGAGATATTGCTGCTCCTGGTCCATAATCCCTTCCGGCTCGGCACACTCTTTGAGCGTGCCCAGTGAGGGGCCAAAGCTGATGCTGTCGCCGTCCACTTCATAAGAAACGCTGTAATCGTTGCAGCCGGCCGAACCGGTCACCTGGCCATCTTCGCCAAAAGTAGCCGTCAGTTCCGTGTCAATGATGACGCTGACGACAGCCTGTTGGCCGTTGTTGTAGCCGCTGACGTTCCAAGAGGTTCCGGCCAATTCGCTAGATTGCGGGGTGAACTGCATCGTGCCGCCATCGGCCATCAAGTCGATGAAGAGGTTCCCATCCTGGAAGAAATAAATAGCGGCGGCGCTCAGATTGGCCACAAATTGGTCGCCCAGAGAACCGGGCGGACAGGCGGCCCGAGTTGAGGGGCCGAGTTCTATAGTCAGGGCGCTGTCGGCCAGGGTGTAGGTTCCGTTCACCTGGTTGCAGTCGGCCTGAACCGAAATTTGGCCCTCTGGCGAGAGTTGGAGGGTGTAGCTGGCCGGATTGTCCGGGATGAAGGTGTCGTCATTGTTCATCAAGGTTTGCTGCCACTGCCAGACCGTCCCGACCAGGTCGGGCGTCTCAGCTTCAGCCTCGGTTCCTTCCACAACGTCACTCGAAATTTCGGTCAATTGCTCCCCCTGTAATTCAAACGTTTTGACAACTTGCTGGCTGGGGCAGCAGAGCGGATCATCCGGCCCGGCCTGGACCATATCGATGACGATTTGGTTATCGGCCACTGTCAGGCTGTTGATGTCGATGCGGTCTCCCAAAAAGGCCGTGGCGATGTTGACCGGTTGGCCATCCCGGTTGACGACAATGGCCAGGTCGTAGAAGGTGCCGCTGCCGCCGGGGTCGGAGACCAGCACCACTGCTGCCGCCTCCTGACCATCGAGTTGGCCGTAAGCCACGTTGTCGGTCAGCCGGACAGTAATCATCGTCGCCGAACCGGGCGCGGCCGGCTCGCTGTACTCCCCATCGGTCAGGGTGGCCGTGCCGCCGGGGGTGTATTCGACGTTGTAGGTGGCATTGGCCAGGTCAGTCCGGGCCAGACCCTCCGGCGCAGATGGGGCCGAGGTAACGCCCGTCCCCAACAACCCGGCCATATCCTCGCCGCTGGGGATGCACAACGTCCAGCCCGGTTCGATCAAATCGGGGTCTACAATATCGGTGTAGGCATCCCCGGAGTCGGCGTTGGAGGCGGTGACGATGGCCGGGTAGGCCAACACTTCGCCGTAATATTTCTCCGCAATCCGGCTCAACCAATCGCCGGCCTGGACGGTATATTCAAACTCGCAGGCCACCGGCTCCTGGGCCGATGAGACGGCGGGCAGGGCGATAGTGGTCATTAAAAAAATGACAAGGATGATACTCTTCTTCATTGTAATACCTCCCTTTATATCAAAACAATGAATTGTGAATAATGAACTGTGAATAATTAATTGTGAATGGGGCTAACTTCACAATTAATTGTTAATTATTCACCATTCACAATTCGTCTCATTCTTCCTAATCTTCTTTCGTTTGCCCATCTTCAGACGTAACCGGCGGCGCTTGGGCCGGAACTTGGCTACCCATCGCCACCGCCAGCCAGCGGGTCTCCTCATAACTGTTCAGAATGAATTTCAACAGGACGAGAACCGGGATGGCCACGAACATACCGATCGGCCCTAACACCCAGGCGAAAAAAAATACGGAAAAGAAGACGGCAAAAATCGACAAATCAAGACCCTTGCCCATCATTCTCGGCTCGATGGCCAGGCTAACAATGACGTTGATGAGATAGTACCCGATGGCGACAATAATGGCTATTCGTGGCCCAAATTGGACCAAGGCCAGAAAAAGCGCCGGGATCGCCGCCAGAATGGGGCCGACGACAGGGATGTAGTTAAAGATAAAGCCGACCAACCCCCACAGTAGAAAGAAATCCAGCCCCAGCAGCCAGGTCCAGAGGGCAATGATAATCCCGGTCAATAGACTGACCCAACTTTTGAGGGCCAGATACCGGACCACATCGGCGCTGAAAATTTTGAACTGTTGCAGGAGCCGGTTATCCGCGCCCAGGCCGGCCTCGATTTTAGCGGGCAACACGGCGGCCTCAATCAGGGCGAAGCCGGCCACCAATAAAATCAGAAAGGCTTGGCTTAACGTTTGGCTCACGCCATTGATGACCCACACCGCCGCCGCAATCACCGTTTGGGGATTGACAGTTTCCAGCGGCAGGGCCTCTTCCGCATTGGGGACCCCTAACCGGCTGACGAACGCGACCGCCTCGGCCTGCAACACGGCTAATCTGTCCCGGTAGGTGTCCAAACTGTTGCTCAGTTGCTCCACCGAATGAGCGACGATGAAGATAACGACCAGCCCCAGCCCCAGGACGACCAGCAGCATGATGAGCAAAGCCAGCCAGCGGGGTAGTCCTTTTCGTTGGAGCCAATAGAGCAGGGGCGTGCAGAAAATGGCGATGATGAGGCCGACCAGCAAGGGGTTGAGGACAGGAGTGATGAACTGGACGCCAATGATAATGAAAAGCGTACAGGTCACGACGAACAACATCTTTATAAAAGATGGGGTCGTCAGGGTTACGCGGGGGATATGGTTTAACATTTGCCTGTGGGCCTTTTTTTACGTTATCCCATCAACGCTGCTGACATCGGCCTCATCCACGGCAGCCGCCAGAGAGCCGCCAAAATCCCGGATCAAAATGGAGCGGACCAGGGCATCGGTGTTGCCCAGTTGAACCACGGCCCGCGAGTTGCCGGCCAGAGAGCGGGCCACATCGAGCTGCTCGCTCTGCCACTCCCACTGGACGGCCTGGGGAAATTTTTGCAGCCGCTCCTCCAGCTTGGCCAGCCGCAGTTCCTCAGCCTCCGCCTCCAGCTCAAAGACCCGCCGCCGGGCCTCGGCCCGCTGCACCTCCAGTTGTAGCTCTTCCCGCTCCCGCTCCACCCTGGCGATGACCTGCTGCCGGGCCAGAATCTCCTCATCCGTCTGGCGGCGCAGGGTCAGGGCTTGCTTTTCCGCCTGCTCCGACTGTTGCAGAATAGCCAATTGGCGGGCTTCCTGGGAGGCCACAAAATCGGCGGGGGGTTGGGCGTAGGTGATATTGATTTTCGTGATAGATACGCCGTAGGGTTCCACATCGACGCTGAGGGTCTGGCGCAGCTCGCTCAAATCCCGGCGTACCAGGTCATTGACCTGATCGGAACTAACCTGGCGAACCATCGCCCGGAAGCTGTCCTGGCAGGCGGCCTGGAAGACCTGATCGAAATCATCGGCGGAGATGTTGAACACGAAGCGATAGGGATCGGTAATGGAAAAGGTAATCAGGGTATCGACCGTAGCCCGCACGTTATCCTGGGTGGGGGCGTCGGTGATGGGCACGATGAAGGGGATTTCGCGCCGGGTGACCAGATGGGTAATCATCGTCCAGGGCATAATCATGTGGGGACCGGGGGTCAACGTCCCGGTGTAGCGTCCCCCCCGGGCTATCAGAGCATTGACGCCTTCGGGAATAAACACCCGTATCGCCCGGTAGATGCCCAGCAAAATCATCAACAGACCGGCCACGCTGAGCAGGCTCCACAGCAGGGGATTATTTAAGATGGTGCTGAGATAGATGCCGCCCCCCAGCACGAGGATGCCCAGGCCGAGTAATTCTACCCGCACCCCAAACTGTCGTTCGGGAACCACCACGATGGGGATGCTTCCGCTTGCCCCCCGAGTGGTGAAGGCCGTCATCGCCTGGTCGAGCGGCACGTGCAGTTGCGTCAGTTGCGCCTGGGGCAGTTCGACCGCTTCTTCATATTGTTGTTCGTTATACTGTTCATTCGCCATAAAGCCATACCTCCACACGACTAAAGATTCCGATTTACATTGATGCCCCGCAGCCGGCGGCGGGCGACCGGCAGCAGGCGGCGTCTGCGGACCACCGGAGCGGCAGGCGCGGTCGATGCCGCCGGCTGCGGCTCACCGGGCAGCAGGCCCGCCGGGCGGGACGGTTCGCTAAAGCGACCATAAATATACCGGTATGTGTCGCGGACGATGGCCGTCACCGGCGCGGCCAGCAGAATCCACCAGAAACCGAATTGGCTCAACGAAACGATAATCAAAATCAGGATGCCGGGATGAACATCAACGATATTCCGTTCGACACGGGGAGTGACAAAATTAACAATTAACTGCTGGACGAGGATGTAAAGGCCGACAATCGCTGCCGCCAGTTGGGGAGAGATTAATAAGCCAACCAAAATGGCCGGGATTGCCCCCAGAAACGGGCCGATTGAGGGGATGAGCTGCATCAACCCGGCTATCATAGCCAGCAGCAGTTGGTAGCGGACATTCCCCGGAAGGCCAAACAATCGCACCAGTACCTCCAGCCCGCCATAGGTCAGCAGGGCCACAATCACAGCCGTTAGCAATTGGCCTCGAATAAAAGCCCCAAAAGCGCGATCAACGATGCGGATCACGGCCCAGAAATCGGCCCGCAGCCAATCGGGTAGCAGGCGATTGAGGGCCGGTGGGGCCTGGCGCTGGTCTTGGAGGACCGTCAACAGCCAGGCCGGGACGACCAGAAAACCGAGAATGAAACTGACGGTGTTGACCAGGCCGAGCAGGATGGCCAGAATAAGATCAACCAGATTGGAGAGATAGAGGCTCAGATTGGCCTCAAACTGGGTCGTACTCCGAAGATAAGCGTTATTGATCGCCAGGCGGGCCGGTTCCGGCAGGGTGATCAGATACTCATCAAGCTGCTGGCGGTAGCTTCGTATTTCTTCGGCATCGGGCAGCAGGAGATAAATGTTGTAAATCTGCTCGGCCAGGATCGGGATGAGGAGGGTGATAAAAAACAGGACTACAGCGACCACCAACGAGAGGGCCAGCAGAATGGCCAGGAAGCGGGGCATAACCCGGTCAAGCCGGTTGACCAGCGGCAGCACCATATAGGCGATGACGCCGCCCACCACAAAGGGGATCAGGGCCAGCCAGGTGTACCAGATTAACCAAACGATAGTCGCCAATGCGCCGATGGTCAGCAAGAAGCGCACCACGCCGGCCGGGGTGATGCTGCGGAGACGCTGCCCCAGACGACGCCAGGCCTCTTGGCCCCGGCCGGCGGCGGCCTCGAGCGTATCCGGCGGGCTTGGTTCGGTTGGCGGGCTAACAGTTTCAGGCGGCATAGTATCCTCCTATGCTTGTCGCTGGCTGCGCTGGGCGATGCTGATGTAGTAGAGAAGTTGTAAGACCGAGGTGACAGCGGCGGCCAGATAGGTCAGGGCGGCGGCAGTCAACACCTGCTGCGCCCCCTTTTTATCCTCAGCCGATTGTAAGAGATTGGCCTCTTGAAGCAATTTTAGGCCCCGGCGGCTGGCATCAAACTCAACGGGCAGGGTCAGCAGTGAAAAGAGGACCATCAGAGCAAAGAAAAAGATGCCGATCCAGATCAGGTTGGTCATATTGAAAACCAGGCCCATAAAAATAGAGATGTAGGACAGCGTGGGGCTGAACTGAAGAGCGGGCAGCAGGAAATTTCGGGCGGCGATGAGGCCCGACCCAGTTTGGTACTGCTGCACGTGGCCCAATTCGTGGGCAGTGACGGCCATCGCTGCCACCGAGGGCTGGTTGGCGACGGCATCGGACAGACGCACCACGTTCGAGCGGGGGTCAAAATGGTCGCTCAGGACGCCGGGCGCTCGTTCTAAGGAAATGGCGTTGAGACCGGTGCGGTTGAATAATTGCTGGCCGACCTGGAGGCCGGTCTGTCCCGTGCTGTTCCGTTTTTGGCTCCATTTGTTGAAGCTGGCTTTCAGATAAAGCTGCACCCCCCCGGAGATGAGCAGCGTGGGGATGAACACGTACCAGAAATAGGTCGGATCAATAAAGAGCGGCATAGGTATTCCTCACTTTCAGACAGTGGGCATTTAAGACAGTACCAGAAAAATAATCATTCCAAAAATCCGAGCTTGGGGTCAGTTGTCATTTGTCAGTGGTCAGTTGCAAAGGACAAATGACAACTGACCACTGACTCATCATCCAACTTTGGGATCATTTAAATCTTGGAACTGCCTAACCCCAGGCTTCACTGAACTGTTCTTTGTTGAAGGTGTAGGCGCGATTGGCCGCCCGAAATTGGAAGGTCAAACCAATCAAGCCAATGATGATCCAGGCCAGCGACCAGAACAGGGAGTCTTGGAGAACCGGTTGGATGGCATTGCCGGTGGCCTGCAAATCGGCCAGCGAGACCCGCCCCAAAAGGAGCAGGATGGCCAGCAGAATGGCTTTCGACCCGCCAATGGCGGTCATGGCCGTAATCACGTACCGTTGGATGTTCAGTAGTAGCGTCAGCAAGGCCACCATCAGGCCACTGCTGAGGGCCACCACAAAGGGCAGAAAGCCCGACTCAAAGCCGAGGAGGGCCATAAAACCGGCCCCCAAGGCCGCCCCAAAGCTCCCGGCCACCCAGGCCACCCCGCCCAGGTAGAAGACGTATGAAAATATCGCGCCGAGCAGACCCACTCCGAAGCCAACCACCCAACCGGTGACCGTGCCCAGAAAGCCGCTGCCGAGGAGGAGAGCCGTGCCCGCCGCCCCCAGCCAGAAGCCGCCGAAGAAGCCCCAGATGGGCAGCATAACCATAAAGACCCGGTAGCCGTAGAAACAGAAGGCTACCCCGAACAAGGCGGCAAATAGTGCCGCAAAAATTGTAGACATTGGTTCCTCCTACCATTCAACCAGATGATGTTGTATCGCCAGGGCCGCCGCTTCGGCCCGGTTGGCGGCCCCTAACTTTTTCAGAATTTCGCTGACGTGATGGCGAGCCGTGGAGAGGCTAATCACCAGCCGCTGGGCAATCTCCCCATTGCTCAATCCTTCGACGATGAGGACCAGGACCTCTCGCTGTCGTTCGGTCAAATTGGCCCCTAAGTTATCCGTTGGCTCCGGCG
>CAZWZZ010000315.1:0-6989 GCA_964638395.1 uncultured Caldilineaceae bacterium | reverse complement strand
CCCCAACGTCTAGCACAAGTTGATGAAATTCTTTCATCTCTAATTCAGTCAGGTTGTGGGTTAATTCAAGCCGTATTTGATTAGGAACAACGACCTCAAATTTTGTTAAATTCACAATGATTTTTCGACAAGCATCATGAATTCCTAAAAGCCCCAATATCCATACATTGGTGTCTAAACTAACTCGCATGCCTATCCCCGTATAACTCATCGTACACTTTTTCACGGGTTTTACGAAGTTCTATCAATATATCTTCCTCACTCATTTTGGCAAAAGGATGATTTTCTTGAATCTTATCCATAAAATCATTCATACGTTCTTGCCAATCAGAGGGTTCAGGTTTTATAACCACAATGGCCACTTCTGTAAACGGCGGTAATCCCGAAAGTGTAACCACACCTTGACTATCCACAACTGCCTTAAAGTGATATGTTTGCATGATTTTCTCCTCAGTTTACCTTTGAATTAACGTTTATCGGTGGGATTATACCACAGAACCTCACTTTATTCATCAACCTGAATGGTTACAACGTGTAACCGAAACAAAAAAAGGCCAGGTGGCAAGACCTGGCCCAGCGTTGAGCGACCCTCAAGCCGCTCACGGATGCTGTGGCTCACGGCCATTGAACCGCTGCGAAACGCTGCAAGCGCCTGAAATCGCTGAAAATTCGCCGCAATCCCCGTCACTGTGCGGCTAATGAAGCGCGGGCCACCGAAAAATCAGCGGGAAGCAGCGGTCATTCAGCGGTCTCAGCGATACCGCCCCCGAAACGACCGGGCAGCCCCTGCGGTGAGCAACCCTCAAGTCGCTCACGGATGCTGTGGCTCACGGCCATTGAACCGCTGCGAAACGCTGCAAGCGCCTGAAATCGCTGAAAATTCGCCGCAATCCCCGTCACTGTGCGGCTAATGAAGCGCGGGCCACCGAAAAATCAGCGGGAAGCAGCGGTCATTCAGCGGTCTCAGCGATACCGCCCCCGAAACAACCGGGCAGCCCCAGCGATGAGTGACCATCAAGCCGCTGATTGTCCCGACCATTTTGGCATCATTTCAAATACTCAAGAACCAAATTTTGTCGATTTCGATCTGCTCGACTTCAATTTTTTTGGTGACCACGCCCAACTCTAATTCTTTCAACTTCTCTATCAGTAGATCACCGTCTATCAAATCAATCGCCGGTGCCCCATCTCTGGTTGCTTCACGGAGGGCATCTTTGGTGAAATTCCCGGTTGTAATTAACAGTCCTTTGTCAGCCCGACCCACCATCGCCCCTCGAAAATCTCGCACTTGACTGACTGAGACCGAACCTTGATACCGTTTGCATTGAAAAATCACGTGAAAACTCAACAAGCCGCCGAGCCGCATAATGCCCTTGCCGTCAATACCGCCATCGCCCGTTTTTCCCGTCACCTCGACCTGAATAAAGCCCGACTCCCGCAGTAATCGCTGAACAAGCCGCTCGAAAGCAGAAGGGTCCATCTGCAACAATGTTTCTAACAATTCGTCACGCCAGGTCGTTCCTTCATCTACCTCCTCGATATCATCGGCGGCAACGGTTTTATTCCTGTCTTTCCGGCTTTGCTCCCGAACATACCGCTTGACTGTGGTCGGATTAACTTTTTCGAGCTTGTTACCTTTGGTCGTTAGCGCCCAGACTCCCCGGCTGGAGTTCTCCAAAACGCCATATTTTTTTAGATAAGTTCTGGCCCAGGCTAGACGATATTCAACCTCGGTCTGAGTGCCTTTATCAGCATTGTGCAGCATCTCAAGCTGTTCATCTGATAAATTGGCGATCTCGGCCACCTTGTTGTCAATTTCTTCAACCGTGCCGGACCCGCCCAACGCCTTTAGAGCTTGGATGACCGGATTCATAAAGTAGTCGTATTGAGGGATTTCAGTTTTGTTCATTCTATTTTATCTGTGCCCTACCAAACTACCTAAAGATTTAATGATGACCTTCCCCATTATAAGCCTCTTCCTCTCAATTGTCTACCTTAAATTTCACCCCACCACCACCAATAAAAAAAGACCAGCCCCCAAACATCCAGCAGGACTGGCCCCAATCGCTCAAAACCTCACGTACCACTCACGCCCCTCAAAACCCAACCCCCAACGGCTGCCACGTCTGCCCCCCGCACGGGTCAGGGTGGCGTACAAGGCCACGCCCTGCGGACCCCAGCCGGAGGCTAACAACTCGACCTGCACGTCCGGGCCGAAGGCGTGGATTGGCGCCCACCGGATGGTCTCGGCCTCCGGGGCGGTGGGAGTGGGGCTGCGTCTTCGGCGGGGTGTCGCTGCCGGATGGGGGAATGGAGCGGATGGGGGGGACGATTTACGATTGGCGATTTACGATTGACGATTGACGATTTTGGATTGGTGTGGGTGGTGAGGGGTGCCCGGCTGTCGCGGTTTTGTGGCGGCTGGGGGGCACTACACCGGATGGGGGAATGGAGCGGATGGAAAGCGGTGAGGAATAGTGACATTGGCTACCGTAAATCGCACAGTGTAGGTGAAAACAGAAGTGGTTTGCAACTGGACATCCTCCAGATAAATCCTCCCTGTTGGATAAAGTTGCAAAGTATCCACTAAATCGCTTGAGATAGCGGTGAAATCCGATCCCGTATCCAGCAAAGCAGGCATAGTGACGCGCTTGTGATGACTCAATCGGTTAGCGACTGTAATCGGCAAAAAGGGAGCCGGTGGATCAACGCTTTTATCGTAGCTAATCATCGTTTAGCCACCCTGACGGAAGGCATACGTGCTCGACGGGGTGTGTTTTCCGCAACTAATTCAATGTAGTAGGGTACATTTCCAAAACGTTGATCCATCTGCTTCAAAACTTCCAGTTCATCATCTCCTGCTGCTGCCACCTGCCTTTGATAGATTGCCACAAACTGCCCCCGATGAGTTTTTAGCAGTTCAGGTTTAAGATCTTCAAAAGCGGCTGCTTCGGCCAGAGCCTGGTGTACCTGCTCAAAAGCTCGAAACTCAGCTTGGAGCTGCTTTGGGGTATCTACATACGATTGACCGGCACTTGCACTCTTAGTCTCGATCAAACGATTGAATTGCTCAACCAACCACCGCAGATCAGCAGGCGAGAGGTATTGAGCCAGACTGAAAATGTCTTGAGGTTTTAGCGTTTCAAGGTTAATTGTTTTGGTGGTCATAAATTTACCTCAGATATTTCCTCATTGATGAGGATAAAATTATACCTTTCAGGGTGAATGTTGCCAAAAGCAGTGCCTTCGCCGGGCGTGTCGCCGTTGGCGGGGGGCACGCTGCCTAACAAGGTGGCTATGTGGGGTATTCCAGCGGTGGGAGAATGGAGCGAATGAGGGCCTGCAATGCGAAATGTACCTTCCTGAAAGTGCGGCGTGCGGCGTGTTGACTCGCAATAAATTCGATGTTACAATCACCGCCGGTAACAGCTTGCCCGAATGATAGTGGTTCGACAATGTCACATTAACATAATTTGACCCTGAAAAGCCCCCCAGCCCCCAAAGGGGGGAGCAAAGCCAGAAATTCCCCCCGCTGGGGGCTAGGGGGGCGAATGTGACATTATCGAGTTAGTGAGCGGTTACACAATAATCATAAAGCAAAGAGCTAACCATGTCTATTCGAGACAATAGGCCACAACCTTATTGTTCCTCAAAAATGCTTTGCTGTTCCCTCTATAAATACGCCTCGTCTGCCATACTTACCTTCAATTCAAGCATAGATGAACCTTAATTTCGCCGGTAAAATCGCCAAATTTTGTGTAAAAAATTACGCCTTAAGTATCCTGATGTTGCTCGGCACCATCGTCGCCGGGGTCGCTTCGTTTTATATCACCCCCAAACAGTACAACCCCGAAATTGTGATGCCGCTGTTTCGGATACAGGTTGAATATCCGGGAGCCACCAAAGCCGAAGTAGAGCGCTTTATCACCCTGGAATTGGAAGAACGCCTGGCCGACATTCCCGGCGTGGATGCTATTTATGCCCGCTCTATCGACGGGGGGATGTCGATTGTGACCGTTGAATTCAAGATCGGTGAGGATTTAGAGGCAGCCAAAACCCAGATTCAATCCAAAATTACGGCCTCGCTGGATGAGTTGCAGCCGGGCATGGAACGGCCTTTGGTGCAACCCATCGATCCGGAAGATGTGCCGATTGTGACGGTTGGCTTTTCCTCCCCATTGCTCACGCAAAACCAAATCCGTAACAAGATCATTCCGATTATGAATGAACTGAGACGGATTTCCGGGGTGGCCAATTTAGAGCTTCATGGCGGCGACCCCCGTTCCCTCCGAATTATGCTTGATCCGCAACGGATGAAAGATCGCAACCTTAGCCCGGAAGAGGTTGAACAGGTTATTGTCGCCAATAATATGTTATTTACCGTGGGCACTATTCGAGACGGCCAACAGCTCCAACAAATTACGGTCGATGGGGTGCTTGATGCGGAAAATATTAACAATCTGTACCTGCGCCCTGACATAAAATTACAGGATGTAGCGACCATTGTGGATGGCTATGTGGAAAAACATTCCTATGTCCGGGTCGTCCATCGGAACCAAGCGCCTGCCCCGGTGGTCTTTCTCTCGGTCGCCAAACGCAAAGGCGAAAATGCGGTCATCATCGCCGACTCGGTCTTAGACGAATTAGCTAAAATTCTTCAACGGCCTCAATACAGAGAGTTATCATACGAAGTCTATCGCAACGATGGTCAAGTGGCGAATGAAGCCATTTCCGGGTTGGGGTTCACCCTGATCCAGAGTATCGTTATCGTTTCGATGATCTTATTGTTATTTTTAGGATTTCGTTCCGCGATCCTGACGGCTATTGCCATTCCCTTATCACTGGCGCTGGTTTTTGCCATCGGCTATTTTGCCGGTCAAACCATCAACCGCATTACCCTCTTCGCCTTGATTTTGTCGCTAGGCTTGCTGGTTGACTCGGCCACCGTGGTTGTCGAAAATATCAGCCGGTATGTGAAAAAATCCATGCCCTTGCCGACGGCGATTACCCAGGCCGTCAATGAAGTGGGCATCGGTCTATTTTTCTCAACCATCACCTCGGTCATTGTCTTTCTGCCAACGTCTCAAATCACGGGCATGATGGGCGCTTATATGGGGCCACTCTCCTTTTTTGTCCCGGCGGCCTTGCTGATGTCGTTGTTTGTGGCCTATACCCTGACCCCCTATTTAGCCTCCGTCGCCTTTTCCAACGTAGAAAAAGAGTCACAGGGGCGCAGTTTCATGGGGCTGGCCCTGTTGGATATGATCGCCTCTTCTTTCGATAGATTAGCCCACTATTATGGCCGCCTCTTAAGCTGGCTGCTCAACCGCAGTTGGCGGCAGTATGTTTTTCTGGGCATCACCTTTTCTTTGCTGCTGATCGCGCTTACCTTTCCGGTCTTGAGATTGGTCCACTTTCGGATGCTCCCCAGCGATAACAAAGAGCAATATTATCTCTACATCGATGGTCCCGAAGGCACCGATATCGAAGCCAGTCGGTTCGTCTCCGAATTGGCCGTGAGCTTACTCTTTCGGGACAATTATACCCAATCGGTGCAGGAGTTTATCGGCCAGGCCCCGGTCATCGATTTCAACGGCCTCTACAAAGAAGCTGACCAGCGCACCGCCCGCCATCTCATCACCTTACGGGCAAACATCACCCCCAAAACCGAGCGAGTCCGCCAATCGGCGGATATTGTGTCCGATATGCGCCGGCGGTTTAATGCCAACCCTCAGATAGAAATTTACAAAAACAGTGGCTTCACCTTTCAATTTATCGAAGAGCCACCCGGCCCGCCGGTGCAGGCCACCCTCGTTGCCAAAATCAAAGGTCCCGACCCGACCCTACGCCAGGTTATCGCCACGGACATCATCGCCAGAATGGATCAGGTTGAGCGGGTTGTTGATATTCAAAGTTCGCTAGAAAATCCTTATCTTCGTTCCCAATTTATCATCGACTACGAAAAAACCAACACCCTCGGCATCAGCACCGCCCAAATCCAGAACGTTTTACGAATTGCCACCGACGGTAAACAGGTCGATCAATACCATTTGCCGGAACAAAATGAGTTCGCTTACGTCACCCTGGAATATCCGGCCATCACCCGCGACCGACTGCATGATTTAGATAACCTTTTTGTGAAGTCGGCGGCCGGTCATCAAATCCCCCTGAGTGAGGTCGTCACCCAAGTCGATGGTCAGGTTAGCACCTTGCTCATTCGAGATGAACGGCAACCGACAACGTATGTGACCGCAGAAATGGACAAACGGAGCGTCGTCTACGCGGTCATTGATCTAATGTTCGATCTGGTGGGGAATGGTTACGACTTTCCGGGCGGCGGCACGCTGGAAGGTTGGGATTTGTTTGGCATTTATTTTCGGGATAGCCAACAAACCCCTTACGCCATCACCTGGGGCGGGGAGTGGGAAATGACTCTGGAAAATTTCCGCGATCTGGGCATCGCCATGATTGCTGCCTTTGTGCTGGTTTATGCCGTTTTGGTTTTCCAATTTCGCTCCTTTTTAGCCCCAGCTTTGATTATGACGACCATCCCCCTCGGTTTTATTGGTATCCTGCCCGGCTTCGCCATCTTAGATGCCCAATGGGGCACTTTTTTAACGGCGACTTCCCTGATTGGCTTTATCGCTCTGATGGGTATTGTCGTCAATAACGCCATTCTCTATTTGGAGTATTACGGCCAACTCCTCCAGGAAGGGCGCACAATTCAAGAATCGCTGCTGATCACAGGCCAAACCCGGTTACGCCCCATCCTGCTTACATCGGCGACCACCGTTTTTGGTAGCCTGACCATCGCCGACGATCCGGTCTGGTCCGGGCTGGCCTGGGCGATTGTCTTTGGCCTGTCCATCTCATCGCTGTTCACGCTTGGCGTATTTCCGGTTCTGTTGAATTTATTCCGGCCCAAACTGACTTGATTCTAATTCTACAATGTCACATTCGCCCCCCTAGCCCCCCAGCGGGGGGAATCT
>CAZWZZ010000314.1:0-6991 GCA_964638395.1 uncultured Caldilineaceae bacterium | reverse complement strand
CCCCTCGATACGCCTTTTCAAGGCTACTCGGGATGCGAACCGCGTAACTCCTAAATGCAAATAGAGGCCCTTTCTACTCCGAATTTTTTGACATAAAGTCATAAATCAGCAGGAATGAGAAAACTTTAGACTTATCAAAACCCTATCGCCGGTAGTGACGATGACCGTCCCTTTGACCGTCCCCATCCGCTTCACCGTAGCCCGGAGCGAAGCTACAACGAATCGGGAAATGGATCGAATGGTATCACCGTGGCAGGTCGTTACCTTAAGTTCCCGGAAGAATTGTTGAAAGGCGGCCAACAGCTTGGTCAGATCAAGCCGCCCTAAATCCGAACGCACCCCTCCTGCCTGCTAAAATTGTGGTAATCTTCGGCTTTGAGTAAAATTAGGGCTGGTGTTTTCAATTTTAACCAACCAATAGGAGGTTCTTATGGAAATCAGTGCCCGCAATGTTCTGACCGGAACGGTCAAAAAGGTAACGCACGGGGCTGTCAATAGTGAAGTGGTGGTTGAGTTGCCGGACGGCACGGAGATTGTGTCGATTATCACCAAATCGTCGGCAGAAGGATTGAGCCTGGCCGTAGGCAAAGAGGTACACGCCGTCATCAAGGCCAGCAATGTGATGATCGCCGTGGATGAGTAGACCCAATTTCAAGCTCGGACGAGGTCTGTGACCTCCGACGCCGGTCACGGATCGGCTCGGAGCGCAAGATTTTGGATGTACAGAGACCGGTCAGTCGCTCTGACCGGCCCGAACGGCCCGCATCGTGGCCAGCATCGTGGCCACCTGCTTGGCGTGCATATCGCTGGCGGCGAAGAGATCGGCGGCGCAAACGGTTAGACTCTGATCGGCCCGGAGGACCCTGGCCTGGGCGACCATCCGGTCGCCCCCGGCCGGGGTCAGCAGGTTGACCTTGAATTCGACGCTCAATATCTCGACGTCGGAAGGCATCAAGGTCAGGGCGGCGTATCCACAGGCGCTATCGAGCAGGGTGGTCAGGATGCCGGGGTGCAGAAAACCCGTCTGCTGGGTCCACTGTTCTTGAAAGAGCATCTCGATTTCAACGCGGCCTGGCTTGACCTTGGTCATAATAGCGCCCAGGCTGTCCATCACCCGCTGCCGGCGGAAGCTGGCCCGCACTCGTTGCTCAAAGTTAGGATTCGGGGCCTGAAATTGGGTGGTCATAACGGTTCCCCCTGAATTAACGATAAGTTTCCCAGACGCCCTCGCCGTTGAGAATGCGGCGCACCTGGTCGGGAAACCGATTCCGGTTCAGCGGCTTGCCCAGAAAGCCATCAAACCCGGCCTCTTGAGTTTTTGACATTTCGGTGGCGGCATCGCGGGCGGTGACGGCGATGATCGGGATGTTTTGTAATTCCGGCATCGCTTTAAGGGCTTCGAGAACTTCGTAGCCGTCCCCATCCGGCAACCCCAAATCTAAAAAGATGACATCCAGATTAGGCATCCGCTGGGCCTGATCGATGGCGGAACTGGCGTACCGCTCCATCACCGTGCGGATGCCGAGACGCCGCAGCATAACCGAGATGACGGCCAGGCCGGAAACGTCATCCTCAACGACTAAGGCATTACAATCTTGAAATTCTGACATCAATAAATCTTCCTTATCGAATCGGTAAGTTGATAGTAAAAGTAGTCCCAACCCCTACCTGACTTTCGACCTCAAGCTGGCCCCCGTGTAGCTCGACGAGATGTTTGGTGATGGGCAGGCCCAGACCGGGACCGTTCATCTGGCCGGCGTCGGTCAGGTGGGCCGTAGTAAAGCCTTGAAACAACCGGGGCAGCGTGGCGGGGTCGATGCCCCGGCCCGTGTCCCGGATCTCGATGACCACATCCCCGTTGCGCGGATAGGCCCGAAGTTGAACCAGACCTTGCTCGGTGAACCTGGTGGCGTTCGAGAGTAAATTCAGAATGATCTGGCGCAGCCGAACGCTATCCCCCTGCGTGAGCGGCAAGTTCGGGGCGATGTGGGTCTGGATGTCAACCGGACGACCATCGAGCGACTGTCTGGCGCTGGTCACAGCCTCCGTGACCAGTTCATCTAAATCAACATCACCGGTCATCAGGTTCATCTGTCCCGCTTCTATTTTACTCATATCCAGAATATTGTTAATTAGCTCTAGCAATCTTTCGGCCCCGTGGAGCGCCTGCCGGAGGTGGTAAATCTGTTCCTCGTTCAAATCCTGAGCATCATCGAGGACAAAGCCGATGTAGTTGATGATAGCGTTCAAAGGAGTGCGTAGTTCGTGGGTCACATTCGCCAAAAATTTGCTCTTGAGGCGGGTCAGGGCTTCGGTCGTCTGAATGGCTTTGTCCAGTTCCAGACTGAGGAGCGTCAAGGCTACTTGATCCTGAACCTGGGTGAAAAATTCGAGTTCTCGAGACGTAAACCCTTCGCCGCCAATCTTAGGACCGAGGAACAGAGTCCCTAATTTTACCTCTCGAATATGCAAGGGCAATCGTAAAGCGTAGGGTGAATTGGGCCGGTTGCCGGGGGTTAGCTCGGCCGACTGGAGATGGAAATCGGTCGGGAGATTCCAGCTAATCAAGGCTTCCAAGTCGCGCCGCTGCTGCACTTTGAGCAACTCGCCGGATAAAATACGGAGGCCGATTTTGTAATCCTCCACGCTGTAGGAGAGGTTCCGCTCATACCACCATTGCCTGGCCCGGCGATAAAGCAGCCGCAGGAGGAAAAAGAGGGCCATCGTGGCGACGATTAACAGGGTATCCCGGCCCCCAAGCCGTCTCGGTCCAATGGCCAGCGAACTACCGAGCGCAATCAACAAGACACAAAGCGCCCCCAGCAGGCCCAGAGTGGTGATATAAAAAATTTGTTGATAGGAACTACGGTTTGGGCCAAAAATTTCGTAGCGCAGGATTGTCAAGAGTATTGTCAGCGGTATGGCTCCATAAACATAACGGCGGAGCGTATCGTGAATGGGTTCTACCTCAAAGAAGGGGATAGCCATTACGGTCGTATTGAGCAGGATGAAAAAATACAAAATGAGGGGAATCGTGAGGCCAACCAATAAAAAGGCGCTTTTTTTATAAACATCTGAGTCGGTCAGGCGATAGGTCGTCACCAACAGCAGCCAGCCCCCACCCGTGTACAGATACACGTACAGGTCGAGTAGATGTTCAAACTCGTGGGCAGCCACGGGGCGGTCCAATAGATTGGGCAAACGGAGCAGGAGGGGAATGATCGGCAGGTAGATGAGGGGCAGCAGAAAAGGCCATTGCTGGCGGATACCCCTCGGTTGGGGAAATAGCAGCAGAAAATGGGTCAGCAAAGGGGGCATACAAACCCAGCCCACCATAAAAACGATCCAGGTCAGATAAAACCAGGTGCCGCTTACAAAGTCGGGGTGTCCCGCCAAAAAAGGCGTGGCGGCGATAGTATACAGGCCCAGGATTTGCGTGGTCCGCTCTTGCGGTCGCAGAGCGGTCAGGGTGATGACGGTGACAATGATGAGAAGCGTAGTCAGCGCCGGGATGAGGACAACCTGAGCATAGTCTCGAAAGGTAAAGAGGATAAGGGCCAGGGTAATCTCGACCCGCTGCCCATCTTCTTTTTGAAGCGTGTAAGTTGCCTGTTGCGCTTGCTCGTCCCGGCGGACGTGGGTAATCACATCACCGGCTTCGACGCCCGCTCGCCAGGCCGGCCAGGTGGACAAGCCGTTGGCCGAAACCGTCTGGTGGCGCTGCAAGAAGCCGGGAAAGGGTTGCCCCACCCAGTGCCAGCCCAGCCAGCCATTCACCAAAACGAAAAGCAAGGCCAGGACCAGACCCCCCAACAGCGCATAACGCCCCACATTTTCAATTGATAAACTTCGATCTTGCTTCCTGTCGAGTCCCATTTATGTTATCATTTCGGTAGCAGTTTGTAGAACAATTTGCTAAACTGTTCCGGCTGACCCACCCTGGCGACGCAAAATAGCAATTTGCGCTACAACATCGGCGATCCGGGTGAGTCCGGCTCCTCTGCTTTTAGAACCGCCGGCAAACTAAAGGTGAAAATTGAGCCGGCATTGACCTCACTATGAACCGTAATTTGTCCTCCGTGCAATTCGACCAGGGCTTTGGCAATGGGCATCCCTAACCCCGTTCCCAGGTGACGCCGCCGGCTCATAAGTTTATCCACATTGCCCCGTCTCAAAATTTGTTTGTAATCCTCAAAAATAAGGGATAAATCGTCCGGGGCGATCCCAACGCCGGTATCTTCGACGCTGACAAACACTTTGTCTTTCTTGAAACGGGCTCGAATCGAAATAGAGCCGTCGTTGGTAAATTTAATAGCATTGGAGAGCAGGTTGAGGAGGATTTGGCGCACTCGTAACCGGTCGGCGACTATGTGGGGCAAATCATCCGGGAGGTCGATTTCGAACTGAACCGGTTTATCGGCCAAGACCGCTTGGACCATCGGCACTACCGCCTCGATGATCTCGCCAATGTCGAACCGCTCCAGTTGTAACCGCAGTTCCCCGGCTTCGAGCCGGGTGATGTCTAAAATTTCATCCAGCAGCTTCATCAGATGCTCCGAGCCATCCACGGCCCGGCGCAGGTAAATCGTTTGCGTCTCATCGAGCGGCCCTAACATCTCATCGGCTACCAAGCCGGTGGAGTTGATAACCGCATTGAGTGGGGTTCTTAGCTCGTGGGAAATGTTGGTCAAAAAATTGTTTTTGAGCCGATCAACCCGTTCGGCGGTTTCACGGGCTTCCTGCAACTGCAAAACCGATAGCACCAAAGCGACCTGCTCTCCGAGACGCTCCAGAGCGGCCATCTCATCCGTATCAAATGAACGGCCTGAACATTTGGGGCCGATGGCCAACGTCCCCAGAAAACGCTCGCCCATTTCCAGAGGCAGCCGGACTCCTGGCGAGGAGTCGTGCCCGCCTTTTTCCTGCATCGTGATAAATTCAACCTGCAAACGGACGGGCAGTTTGGTGATTAAAAAATTTTCTAAATCAGCACGGGTATTGATATGAATCAGGGTTTGACAAGCGCGGTCAGATTCTTCTTTGAGGCGGGTCGTATCGGGGAAGAAAAAGAGGTCAATCAGAGTATGGGACCAGCGATAGAGGGGAGAGGCCAGCAGGAGGGTCAGCAAGGTTGCCCCAACCAGACTCGCGATGGACCTCAACTGCCCGGCCAAAAGCAGCCACAGCCAATCCAATCCTGTCAAAATAGCCAGGAAAGCCAGGCAGAGAGCGAGGCCCCAGCCACCCCAAATTAAACCGAGCCGGATACCTTGCCACCGTTTGGCAGCCACAGGCCAGGCCGGGAGCCGATAATTTTCCGTCAGGTTACTTTCGGCCATAATCTTTCTTGTTAATCAACGATTTCTATCCGACGCCAATTTACCCCTCTTATCATAGCACAAAAATTGGCGAGGGCGTGTTACAGATTCATTAAAAAATGTAACGTCTCAGGCCAGAGTTGTCAGGTTTCCGGCTGTGTCTTTCGGGATGGTTAAAAACCCCAGGAAGTTAGCTTGACCCTTAGCTTCACAGAGTCCGTAAAACGTAAGCCGTAAAACGAAAAATTTGGCGATATAGCGGCCATTACGCTTTACGTTTTTCGTTTTACGGGCGGCCAGATGTCAATCTAACTTTAACCACGCCAAATCTACCAGTCATAGACCGGCAGCGACTCAGGCTCAAGCGTCCGGATGTTTTTCAGGGCGGCGATCAACCGGTCAATGTCGGCTTCGGTGTTGAAAAAGCCGGTCGAGATCCGTAAGGCATACGGCTCGGAGATGTAGCGCAGGATGATCTCATCTTCGGCCAGCTTGAGCATCACGCGGGGCGGGTCGTAGCCATCGAGATTGAAAAAGATGAGGCTGGTTTGGGGCACTGCCGGGCTGATAACCGAGACGCCCGGCGTCTCGGTGAGTCGGTGGTAAGCATACCGGTTCATCTCGGCGATGCGTTCGTGAATCCATTCCCAGCCGACCGTCTCCCGCAACCAGGCCATATTGGCCACCATGCCCTTGATGGCCGGGCGGTTGACTGTGCCTACTTCGTAGCGCCGGGCATCCGGCTGGGGCATAAAATAGCCGGTCCAGTCGTGGCGGGCATGAAAATCCATCGACAAGAAGCCGACGAAGGTCGGATCGACGATGCTGAGATGCTCCCGCCGAATGTAGAGCGCCCCGATGCCTTCCGGCCCACACAGCCACTTTTGGCCGGGCATCGCGTAAAAATCGACGCCCATTTGGGACACATCGAGAGGCACGACCCCCGCCGCCTGCGCCCCATCGACCAGCAGCAAAGCGTTGTGTTGGTGGGCCAGGGCCGCGATGTCGGCCAGTGGCAGACACTCGCCCGTGTTCCACAATACGTGGGATAGGGCCAGCAGCCGGGTGCGGGGGGTGATCGCCGCCGCCAGCCGGTCCAGCACCGACAGCCCCTCGCTCAACAGATCGACCACCTTAACGGTGACGCCGTACCGTTGGCGCAACAGATAGAGCGGCAGCAGTCCGCCCGGATGCTCGCAATTGGTCGTAATAATCTCATCGCCGGGCTGCCAGGATAGGCCGTGGACGATGATATTCATGCCATCGGTGGTGTGGTGGGTCAGGGCGATTTCTTCAGCCTCGGCGCCGGCCAAATCGGCAAAGGCCTGGCGCAGGCCGCTCTGACTCTCCATAAAGCTCAAAAAGCCCGGGATGCTGGCTCGCCCTTCTTGTAACTGTTCGGTATTGCTCTGCACAACCGCCTCGTGGGTAATGGTCGAAACCGGCCCCACCGAGCCGGAATTTAGATAAACGCTCTTCTGAACGGCGGGCATCGCCGCCCGGATCATGTCGATTTTGCTACTGTCAGACATTGTCTCTCCAAATTCTTTGCCACCGGCAAGGTTTCAACAACCTTGTAGGTGTGATTTACTAAAGCGTAAACAAAGTCTTATCAGGCTCGTAGTAACGGCTTCAGCCGTCTTTAGACCGCTAAAGCGGTTACTACGAACCTC
>CAZWZZ010000313.1:0-6996 GCA_964638395.1 uncultured Caldilineaceae bacterium | reverse complement strand
ACGCTCCGCCCCAACCGACGGCCAGATCGGCCAGCCAATCATCCTCGGTTTCGCCGCTGCGGGCGCTGACCACGACCCGCCAGCGGGCCTTTTTGGCCATGCGGTAGGCTTCTGCCGCCTCGGTCAAGGTTCCGACCTGGTTGACCTTGAGCAGTAGGGTGTTGGCCGCTTTTTCCCGAATGGCCTGCCGGATGCGCATCGGGTTGGTGCAGAGCAGGTCGTCCCCCACAATCATCACCCGCTGGCCGGCCCGGTTTTGCAACAGTTGCCAATGCTCCCAATCCGTCTCGGCCAGGCCATCCTCCAGGCTGATGATGGGATAGGTATCCAGCCAGGTCAGCAGCCGCTCGACCATCGCTGCGCCGGACAGTGGTTCCGAGCCGAGGTGATACCTCTCATCCCGATAAAAATGGCTGGCGGCCACATCGACCGTCAGGGCCACATCTCGCTTCGGCTCCAGGCCCGCCGCCTCGATAGCCTCCACGCTCAGGGCCAGCATCGCCTCGGCATCGGGCACGTCCGGGGCCAGCCCCCCCTCGTCAGCGGTCAACAACCGCAGTCCGTACCGCTTCTTGAGCAAATCGGCGGCAGCGTAGAAAACATCGAACGTCATCCGCAAACAGTCATCAATCGTCTGGGCGGTCAAGGGCAAGACCTGAATATCTTGAATGGGAATTTGATTCCCGGCATGTTTGCCCCCGCTAAAGAGATTAATCATTGGCCGGGGTAACGTCGTCGGTTTTTTTCCGACCAGCCCGGCCAGATAATGGTAGAGCGGTTTTTGCTGCTGGGCGGCCATCGCTCTGGCGAAGGCCAGTGACACAGCCAGGATGGTGTTGGCTCCCAACCGCGCCTTGCCGGGTGTGCCATCGAGGGAAATCAACATTTGATCCAGTTCGCTCTGTTCATTGAAGGCCCGGCCATGCAGCACTTTGTTCAACTCACCGCTGATCGCATCCACGGCCCGGCGGCAGCCCAGCCCCCGGTAACGGTGGGGATCGTCGTCCCGCAATTCGAGGGCCTCCCCGGCCCCGGTCGAGGCTCCGGCAGGGACTGAGGCCGTACCAGTGGCCCCATCACTCAAATGACAGGTGGCCTGGACAGTCGGGCGACCCCGACTGTCCAAAATTTCCAGGGCAGTTAACTGTTCAATGCTGGTCATCGGTTATGATACTCCTGATATAAACTGGTTCACTAATTGGGAAATAGTCACAGGTGGCTGGGGCAGCAAAACAGTCACCGCCTGTTGTTGCCGACGGCGACGAGCTTCCGCCAGATATTCCAACTGGGAGCGACCAGCCACCCGGGCCAGCAAACAGCCGAGCGTGTGGCGCACTGCCCGCCGCTCCAGGCCGGTTCGCCAGGGAACCGGGCCGAGGGTGGCCCGATAGGTTTGCCAATAGTGGCGGGCGGCCTGCACAAAATGGTGGCGGCGGTCAGGCAGGTGATGGGCCTTGCTCAGGAGGTGGGTCAGGGAGAAGCCGAGGTCGAAGGCGGGGTCGCCAAAGTGGATGACTTCGTGATCGAGGAGGATGAGCCGCTCTTGATAGATGAGAATGTTTTTGGGGCTGTAATCGCCGTGGACGAGGGTCAGCCGGGTGGCTCGTGTCTCGGTGATGAGATCGTGCAGAAAGGGGGCCGTCGCCGGGAGTTGGGTGGCGGTGTAGCCGTAGTAGGGTTCCAGACGGAGGGACTCAAAAAAGGAGCGATCCTCGAAGGCTGGCTCAATTTCCCGGCGCTGCTCGTAGGCCCGGCGGTGAAGGGTAGCCAACAGGTGGGCAAACTGCTCGATGTGATCCAGTTGCACATTCCCGGCCAGAAGCAGTTGCTTCCAATTTCGGTGAGGTTGGGGCACGGCGGCCATCGCCAAAATATGATGCTGGTGATCCTCGAAAATCGGGGCAGGCGAACAGCCCGGCGTCAATTTAGCCAACCAGCGTAACCCGGCGGCTTCACGGTGGATGCGCTCCGGTGAGCTGAACCAATCGACCGGCACGCGCAGCTTTTCCAACGCTTGCTTGAGGACCCACGTCTCGCCGGTGGGCCGCTCGACCCAGACGGTGCGGTTGGAGACGCCACCGCTGAGGGGGCGAATGACCGGCTCCTCAGCCGGGTCGATGCGTCCGGTCTGGCGCAGATAGGTCGTCAATGCGTCGGGTTGTTCGATGTCGATCACGTGGGTCAGCCTCGTTGCCTTTGGAGATTAGAGATTTGGCGATGAGGAGATTGAGTTTAATCTCCCAAAACGCTATCTTACTGTCGAAGTCGGCGTTCGACAAACTCAGCCGGGCATTCTGCCCACCAACTCGATGTGCATCGCCTGAAATTGGCCCGATTGCCGAGTCGACTCGGCCAGATCGAACTCGAAAATGTGGCTGTGGCTGGGCAGCCAGTCGGGGTTGATGTTGGGGGCCAGGTTGGAGTAGTGAAAGTAGACAGTGGCATAGGGCGAATCGGGATGGCGGGCATCGGTCAACCAGATGTCCCGCTGGATTTTGTTCAAAAAGCGCATAAAGCCGTAATGTCCTTCCTGGTTGTAATGGTAGCAGATACCCCGCACCCGCGATTTATACTCGCCCCAGGCCGCGCCATTGCCGCTGGTCGGCACCAGATTGGGGATCAGGTAGCCGGAGACGAAGACATCCGCCTCGAAGCGCAGGTCGGCGGAGACGTTATCGAAGGCGATGACCTCCACCCGGCAGCCCCGGTTCTGGGCGGCGGTGACGACTTTGGTAAAATCGCCGTCCCCGCTGACCAGCAGAACGCGGTCCAGATTCTCCGTCTGGAGCAGCATATCCACGGCCAGGTCCAGGTCGGCGTTGGCCTTGCCGAAACGTTTGCCAAACTCATCCTCGTACCACTTGACCTCTTTGACGATGACCTTGTAGCCAAAATCCCGCAGAATGGCGTAGAAACGGTTCACATCCTGACTGTAAGCCCGATCCGTTTTGGCCCGATCCGCATCGTAGCCGACGTAAGCGTTGGAGCGCAGCAGCTCCGCTCCATCCCGGCAGGCAAACTCCCGTAGCACTTCGTATCGCATTTTGTGCCCCCCGTTGAGGTAGGTGTAGGAGGCATCCACATAAATCCCCACTTTTGATGATGACGGCATAACCATTTTTATCTTACCTATCCAATCTCGATTATATTTTTTATTCGTCTTTCGAGGTCAGCCACTTCCGAACACAATTGCCGAATGCGGTCATAGCGTCGGGCAGCTTCCTGTGATAAAGTTTTTCGTCCTTCTCCCGGTTCATTCAATAAGTTGCGTTCGGCGGCTATCGGTAGAAAATATAGTTCTTTGGGATCACGCTCCTGACGAATATCTTTCCAGGACCATTCTTTGGGTAAGGAGTGACCGGCCAAAACCCAGACCTCTATCTCTTGCCACGCATTTTCGGCCAGGAAGAAGGTTTCGGCAGTCAAAAACTCTACCGCTTTCGCTTCAAGCCCATCAAGCGCCACCTTTCGCCCTGCCATCCCATCACGGTCTACGCATAAGAGAAACAGGTTAACCAGCCATTGGTATCGTTCGATAATTTCTTGAATTCGCTCCCATTTCAAAGCCTGGTCAATGCCGCCCAGCAAGGGGTCGTTACAAACGCGAACTTGATAATTTTTCCCTTTGGCCTGGCTCATCATCGCTTCGATAATCGGCTTGAGGATATATTGATCTTTACGAAAATCTTCCGGGATGACCAGCACGTTCACCGGACGGCCTCTTTTTCAGTGGGCTTCATCGTTTCCCCATCCAGAAAAACCATCGCGTCCTCAAACCAGCCCGACTCATGCAGATGAGCCAAATCCTGACTTTGGATGATATGCCGAATATTGGGAATATCTAGGATTTTTTGGATATGCCCAGCGGCTGAATTGGGCAACCGATAAATCAGGGACGCTTCTTCCTGGGCTTCGGCGCTCAATAACCGGAGCAGTTGGGGCGAGTGGCTGGTGGTGATGATTTGAATATCGTCTTGAGTGGTTTTGGCTTCCAAAAGTTGCAACAGCAAATGTAAACGGGCCGGATGGAGACCGTTATCCAACTCCTCAAGAAAGTAGAGACGGGCCGGCTCCGGGCCAAGCACCGCCGCAATCATCGCCAGGAACCGGAGTGTGCCATCGGAGGCGCTGTAGGCCGACGTTCGCTGCCCATTGCTTTCGATCAGGTTGACCAACACCCGGCCAATCTGGTCGGTGGTAAATTCAAAATCAACGGCATCCATCGGCGTTAACTCTTTGACCCACTCGATCAGGTTACTTTTTTGTTGAGGCTCTTCGCAGATCGTCTGGAGAACCGAGGATAGATTTTCCCCCTGATCGCCCAGAACTGTTTGACCCGGAAAGGAAGGGAGCCGCATTGCCCCGGCATTGAGATCAAGAAAACGCATCGAGCCAAACAGGTCGATAGTTTTTTCGACGAAACGACGAAATTCTCTCCCCTGTTCGCTCAAAAAATATTTTGAGATTTTTTCAGGTAATTGGGTTAGAACCGGTTGACTTCGGACGAAAGATGGAGGCGCAGAGGCAAGATCAGGGGGAATGACAATTGTAATGAGCTGATCTTCCGTCTGAGGTATTGGCCGGGAGTCAAACAACAAGGTGTTGCGGCTGTAAAATTCGCGCTCCTCATAGTTATAAACGAACTTTTCGGCGTACAACGATTCATGGATGACACGAGGTTTTCCGTTCGTGGCGAGGGGTTGGACTTCTATCGAATAGGTTGTTCGGAAGGGATTTCTTTGCAGATCACGGTCGCTGTACAGATTAAAATGAGCCGTTAGCTGAAACGTCTCGGCCTGCTGATAGGTGATTTCTCGCGTTCCGCCTCGAATACCACGCCACTGCAAAACACCGCCCTCGATATATTTCTCGCCCATAATTTCCGCCAGGCGATACCCCCGGGCCAGCCCATGCAAAAATCGGAAGGCATCCCGAATATTGCTCTTCCCGGAAGCATTGCTGCCGATGAGCAGAGATAACGGCCCCAGCGAAAGTTCCGCCTGTTCAAAATTCTTAAAATGCTTGAATTCCAGTTTGGTTAACATCGCTTTTTCTCAGGACGATAAGTTTACAGTGTGCAGATTATAGATTGATTAGCGTTCTCTGTAAAGTTCATTATTTTTCCTTCAAGATAGTGGGCAGAAAAAGAAAGCGTTCCGACATCGCCTCACCGCCAACAATGAAGCTGACTGCATCCTGACTTTTGCTCAGGGTGTGGGAAAAGAATGCTGTGTTGGTAATGGTGGTTCCTGGGGGCGCATCTTGGGCCAGGGTGACGGGTAGGGTGAAAGTTAAGGCTTGCCCAGCAGTGATATCGACGGTCTGACTTAAGCCGGTGCCGTCAATGTAAGCGGGTAGGGTGTCGGTCAGGATAACCTGGTCGGCGTTGCCCAACCCCTGATTGGCGATGACGATAGTGTACGTCAGCGGGTCTCCCGGTTCAAGCAGATCATTCCCCAATTGGACGGTTTTGGTCAAGGTTAGATTTGGCAACCGATCATTGAGATAGCGAGCAACTACGATATCTGAATTGGAACTGCCATCCTCGCTAAAACCGGTCATTAAAAGTTTGTTATCCGGCTGTATCGTCAAGGCTCGTCCAATAAGGGCATTTTGGTCAATCGTGGTGGTGACGATGCCAGTACTATTGAAGGTTGTATCCAGATTGCCTGCATTATCATACCGCACGAGGACGAAGCGGCTTTGACCATTCTCAACAACCACGCCACCGGCCACGATTTTGCCGTCCGGCTGAATGACCACATCAGCAGCCGCACTTTGCTGACCAACGAGTGTGGTCACCACACCGGTACTGTTCAGCGTTGTGTCTAATGTGCCAGTAATGGTGTAGCGGGCGACGACAATAGCGATGCCGGTCGGGGGACCGGTAAGACCTGCCACCACGATTTTGCCATCCGGTTGAAGTGCCACGCCATAAGCAATATCATTGTCAGCGCTGATTGATGTGGTCACAACCCCGGTGCCGTTGAAAGTAGTATCCAGCGTGCCATCATCATTATATCGGACAACGGCAAAGTCGTTGTTGGGATTATCTTCTGTAATCCCGACGACTACAATTTTGCCATTATCAGGGTGAATGGCTACATCCAAGCCGTCGCTAATCGTGCCAATCGGGGTGGTTACAATCCCAGTACCATTGAAATCAGTATCGAGTGTGCCATCATTATTATACCGAACAACGGCGAAGTGATTATCACCATAACCGGCCACGGTGATCTTGTTATTAGCAACAGCGACAGCATTACCTGAACTACCGCTGCCCACCGATGTCGTGACAATCCCGGTGCCCTTGAAATCGCTGTCCAGCGTACCGGTCAGCGTGTAGCGCAACAAGATTGTTACATCACTTGTATTAAAGCCGAAACTGCTTGTGGCCACCACAAGTTTGCCATCCGGTTGAATAGCAACCGCTTGGTTGTCGGGGTAATTAAGTGTTGAGTCCGTGACAAATCCGCTTCCATTAAAGGTAGTGTCGAGGCTACCGTCGCTGTTGTAGCGAATGACTGCTAACGTTTTGTCATTTTCTGTGCCGGCCACCACAATTTTGCCATCGGATTGTACAGCAATCCCGTCACCAATATCGAGGTCGCTGCTGAGAGTGGTCGTCACGATTCCAGTACCGTTGAAGGTGGTGTCTAAATCGCCGGGGTCCTGGGCATAGACAAATATGGCTTGAATGACAATCAGAAAAAGAGTGATTATAGTGGTCAGAAAAAGTTGTTGGATTAGGCGTAGAGACTTGTGAGACATCAGGAAACCTCCAGAGTTAGGATAGAGTTAGGTTGGTAGATTGAAAGGATCAAGGTTGCGTCGCATCTTCTCCACCATCTCCACAAACAAATCCGGCAAGGGTGACTCAATCGACACCGGCTCGCCGGAGGGCAGGCGAACGGTCAGCCACTGGGCGTGGAGAAGGAGACGGGCGTAACGCTGCTGCGCGGCTCGGTCGCCGTAGCGACGGTCGCCGATGAGGGG
>CAZWZZ010000312.1:0-7010 GCA_964638395.1 uncultured Caldilineaceae bacterium | reverse complement strand
CCGGCCCGACGGCCACACCGGAACCGGAAGCGCCGGTCATCGAGTTTTTTACGGCCTCGCCGGATGAAGTGATTACCGGTGAAGAGGAGGATATCAGCCTGGCCTGGTCGGTGATCGGGGAGACGACCAATATCGAGATCAGCGGGCCGGATATCGGAATCGTCTCCGGCTTGAATGCTCAGGGCAGCCTGGCCGTCTCCGCCGATGAAGCGACGCTGTTTATCTTGACCGCCTCCAACGACAGCTTGAACGCCAGCCAGACGATCCAGGTCAGCGATGAGGACCCGACTCCGACGCCGTCGCCGGTGCCGCCGACGGAACCGCCGCCCACACCAACGGCGACGCCACTGCCGCCGAATATTATTTTCTTTCAAGCGGCGGCGGCTGATCCTAATGATGATAATAAGGTCACGTTCATAAGCGACAGCCCTTTGACTTATGAAGTCATCGTCGGCACGAAGATCAATTTGAGTTGGCAGATTCAAAATGCGACTCAAGCCAGTTTGTCTTTGAATAGCGCCAGTTTGGGCGACCAGCCTTTTGACGGAGTCTTGCCGCAAACGGTCACATCGGATGGGAACTATCTGTTGACCGCTTCCAATGACCAGGAAGGCGTTCCACCCGATACCACCCAGCTCCAGATCGTGGCTATCCAGCAAATCCCGCCGCCCCCTTTTGGGCTGATTGGCACGGAAGGGATGACCAACACCATTGAACTTGAGTGGCAATACAACAACGAGGATGAAAATGACATCATAGGCTTTCGTTTGTATCGAGATGATGATCGCCCCTTCGACACGTATAAGCGGGTGGCCGATGAAAAGGATTTGGATGCAGGCACACGGGATTGGGATGATACGAAAGACTTAAACGAGACCTGTGACAAAGCTTATTACGTCGTCGCCGTTTATGAGGATTTTACCGGGCAGTTATTCGAGACGGATGCCAGCGCCAATAGTTGGTCTAGTTTGCCTTGTCCATAGGCAACATGTCCAGCGGCGACTGGATGGAAAAGAGATATTATGATGAAAAATGTAGCCTTAAGAAAAGTAATCAAGATGTTGATTGCCACGGTAGCGGCTATTATGTTGACAATTGTGACAATGGGGGTTTTGTTTGCAACAGCCGAAACGAGTGAGGACAGCAATGAGTTTACAGTGAAACAAGAAAATTTGTCGATTACGTCAGGACTTCCCCCCGCTCAACCTCTCATGGCTATCTTACAATCGATAGATACCGGTTCGAGTAGCGCCACTGTCGGCAATGGAGACAGAATTACCTACACGATTGTGATTACCAATCGTGCTTCTATCAGCGCCACCGACATCATCATCCAAGATATATTACCGTTGGATACCTTGAGTTCTATCGAATGTCTTGGTATGATAACCTGTACCCCGATTATCCAAACTATTCCAGCCGGTAACCAGACGATTACCGTTCCCCGGCGGATTACCTGGGCCATTGAGTCGCTTGTCGGAAATGGCGGAACCGCAACGGTTTCATTTTCCGGTCAAGTCTCCTGCCAGCCTGTCGGAGCCTCTTTCTCGAATCGGGCCTTAGTTACTTATCAACAGAATGGTGATAAATTCTCTCCGGCTGTTCCTCTGGAGACATTTGTCGGTGAGAGTTCCGGGGCATCGTTAGTGTCGAGGGATCCAATCTGGTGCGCCGATGATCGAGGTATGAATTCGTTTGATTGGGGTGATTTTGATCGGGATGGGGACTTAGACTTGGCTCTGGGTTTTCACGATAATATTATTATTTATAGCAATGAGAATGGACAATTGTCTGAGTTGCAATCTATAAGTCGGGAGAATCATAATTTACGGTGGGCTGATCTCGATAAAGACGGCAATTTGGAATTAATAACCATTGGTGAACACACGACGCCAGGACGATTTTACATCTACTCAAATGATTTTGGCCAACCTCAAGTGGTAGACTCGACCAGTGGATTTCTTAATTATTTAGACATCGTGGATTATGACGGCGATGATGATCTTGATTTAGCTATCGTTGATTTTGATACCAATTCTCATATTCGTTTGTACAATAATGACAACGGTCAGTTCACCCTGGCTAATAGTAGTAAAGTAGATATTCCATCCTCTTCACCGATGGCCTGGGGCGACTATGATAACGACGGCGATATAGATTTTGCGATTAGAACTTTTAGCAGTCCGAATTATTATATCCGTGTCTTCAACAATCAAAATGGTAATTTCTCAGCCACGGAGAGCATTACCATCACGCCTGAGTTTACCAATTCTATCCGAAATTTTGCCTGGGGCGATCATACCGGCGACGGTTTCTTGGATTTAGCGGTATCCGCCTCGAATAAAGTAGGAGTCTATCGTAATCCTCGTTTTTTTTGTACACCTCCTTGTAATTCGAATTGGAACTTTATCGCTATTCTCGATGCTCAAGATATAGTAGATAGCAGGGGCGTACTCGATTGGGCCGATTTCAACGGAGACAAACGATTAGATTTGGCAATATCGAATGTGCCACTGAGGATATACGATGGGAATAATCTGACATCGGAGTTAATTGAACTCCCAGAAGGTCTGACAGAAGGTTTCTTTTTTTCTTTCTTCGGACAGGTATTTGGCCCTTTTTACTCTCTTCCAGGGTTGCGTGGCCTGGACGTTGATAAAGATGGCGATTTAGAATTGGGGGTGGGTAATTTTTATGGAAAAAGCCTACTTCTTGATAATAAAAGTTCGACTCTAAATCAGACCTTAACTACGTTCAAAAGCCCTTTAGGGCAAGATAATTGGTCGGCCAGTGACGTCGCCTGGGGCGACATCGATCAAGATGGAGACCTCGACTTGCTATTTGGTGCAGGCATTATCGGGCAACAAGAAGCATTGGATCATAAGCTCTACGAAAACGATTTTAGTAATGATGTTTTGTTTTCACACCTTCAGGCCGAAAGTTTTGGCAATAATTTTGGCCCCAGTGATATAGCTTTTGGTAATCTCGATGGCGATGGACAGTTAGAAATTGCACTAGGTTCGGTTCAGGGCAAAACTGAACTCTACGAAGACGGGAGTCCCCCGGTGAAACTCTCCTGGTCGCCCGACCTCCCGCCGACGACCAGTACGAATGTGGTGGCCTGGGCCGATAGCGATGACGATGAGGATTTGGATCTGCTGGTAGCCAACGGCGAAATTATTGCCCTGTTTACCAATCAAAACGGGGATTTGGGCACGATACCTGTCTGGAGTTCGAATGAGATAACGACAGCGCATCAGGTCGCCTGGAGTTATTTAGGCGACCCTGAGAATAATCATGATTTTTATCCCGATTTTGCCATCGCCGGACTTGGTCAGAGTACGCAGGTTTATCGCAACGATGAAGACAATACCTTTAGTGTGATTTGGACTTCAGACGTCGCATCAGATACGCGCAGTGTCGCCTGGGGCGATTACGATCTTGATGGCGACGTTGATCTGGCTGTTGGTAACTATGACGGTAAAAATTTCATCTATGCGAATCAAAGTGGAACTATTAGCTCTAACCCTGTTTGGGAGTCAGATGAAGCTTCTCAGACCACCAGTTTAGTCTGGGGGGATTGGGACAACGATGGCGACCTCGATTTGGCGGTAGGGAATGACGGTGAGCCAGATCAAGTTTATGCCAATCTAAGGCCCCTTAACACACAATTGGCCCTACGTTGGGAGTCAGCACAGAGTCATGAAACTACCGGTTTGGCCTGGGGTGACCAAGATAATGATGGGGATTTGGATTTGGCGATGAGTAGTGTTGGTCGCAATGGGGTCTATGAAAATATTTACGTCTCCCCGGCTCATCTGGCCGATAATGATTTTGCCCAGTTTATGCCGCTACTCAATAACCCTTCCTACTTATCCGTTGAAAGACCGGGCAAAACAGCCGCCGCCGATTTCTTCGCTTCGTCTGAGATTCTGCTTGGCCCTGTTCCCAGGGTCGCCACAATCACCTATCGCTTATATGATCCCGATGGTTCCCGCAGTAATAGCGACTTAAATGAGGTGGGCGACCAGATTGCTGGAACCTTTTTCGAGTATTCATTGGATGGCGGCGGCACCTGGCAAGAGGCGCAGCCGGTCGAGGGTTGGCCTGGCCCTCAAACCGAAACCCGCCGTTTAGGACAAGAGGCGACTTTTCTTTGGGACATCGTAGAGGATGAAGCGATTAGCGATAATGCTCGTTTTCGGATTACGATTATACAAGGCCGCTACCATAATGGTTTGTTTCAACGAGCCTCAACCAGCGCCGTCAGCCCCCTATTCCGGGTCAGGGGCTTATCATGCGTCTGGCCGCTAGGTCCTGAGATCAAGGCCCCGGAATCTGCTAAAATCGGCGAACCCATTGATTTTCAAGGCGTAATCGGCCAGGGCAGCGGCGTGATGACCTTCACCTGGGATTTTGGTGATAATAAGCCAGGCGTGACTACTCAAGGACAATTTGTTCAGCATACTTTTGATGCTAATAACACCTATACCGTAACCCTGACGATCAATGGCGTTCCATGTCCTATTACTGAGCCTATCTCAACCACAAAACAGATCAAAATCGGCACCGGCGTCCCCGACAAACTCGTCTACCTCCCCCTCATCCTCAAATCCGGCGGCGCTCCCACCACAATCACCGAGCCGAGCGGTTCCATCCTCACCCTGCAAACCACCCCCGGCGCGCCCTCCCAGGTGACCGGCCTGCGCGGCGACAGCCAACTAGATACCGGCACGACGACCCTATCCTGGCAGCCGAACCCGCCGGAAGAGGGGGTGCGAACCTATGCCATCTACCGGGCGGCGACTGCCTCGCCAACCTTCCGCCGCATCGCTGAGGTTCCCGGCGATGTGACCAGCTACACCGACGAGTCGTCCGGCTGCGGGCAGATGTACCTCATCACCGCCGCCAACGACAGCGGTGAATCGTTGCCCAGTGTGGCCAGTTACTTTACGTTGCCCTGCCGGTAGAGTTATTTACCGGAGAATTAGGCTTACCAATCATCATCGTTTGCTAACCATCTCAGTAAAGCGTAAAACGTGAAACGTAATGAAGTTTGCCCGAAAATCTTGCGTTTTACGCCTTACGTTTTACGATTTTTGGAAGCATTAGATCGTAAGTTTGAGAAGCAAGGTTTATAACGAATGAACCCCACTCTAATGAATTCTTCTAATCGGAAGAAGTCTTCGGGTGAAACAAAATATTTTGTGGGTATCAGCCTCATCATCCTTTTCTTGTTGGCCTGTTCCGCCCGCCCCTCATTTTTACAGCGAGACCCAACGCCAACACCGGCCGGCGTTCAGTTCGAAATCCAAATCGACCCCGCTTCCAGCCTGCCCACCCCCTCGACACCGACCCCGCTGCCCGACCTACAATCCGCGCCGCCGCTCACGGCCACCGCCACCCTGACGCCGGCCGTCTTGCCGCTGCTCTCCCCGACCGCAACCGGAGACCTCATCAGACCGACCCTGCCGCCGCTCGACACGGCCCCCACCGCCACCCCCATTCCCGATGACCCGGCGGCTACCCCGACCCCGGCCGGCGGCACACCCAGCGGCAATCTCTACAACGGCGACATCAGCGGCTTGATCGTGCCCCTCGGTCCCGATGCGGCCTACACCGTGCCGGCCGGTCAAGAACAGTTGGAGTTCAAATGGGAGTGGCTCGGCGACGAGTTGCGCCCCTGCCAACTTTTGGAGGGGTATGGTTTCGAGATTCGCATCTGGCCGGCCCTGGATAATCCTTTTGTCCCGGCGGCCCAACAGGCGGAAATTAAACCGCTCGGCGTGATCGACGCGGTCGAAGATCAGGATTTGATCGCCAGTTCTTGCGACCCGCGCAACGGGATCCGCCGCTTTACGGTCAACGGCTTGAGCCAGACGCCGGGGGTGGCCCTGGCCCAGGGGCAGGGGCAATTTTTTTGGGACGTAGCCTACCTCCAGTTGGAGCCGTTTGCCAGCGCCCCGCTTATGGTTTCGATGCCGCGTGATTTTTTCATCCCGCCCGCCGAAGCGCCGGAGCTAACCCCCACCCCGCTCTCGACGGCGACGCCGGTGTTTCAACTGACGCCCGCCCCCCGGCCCGAAGGTCGGGTGGTGTTAGTCGCCCCGGCGGACAAACCGACCTTCCCGGCCAACATCGGCCCGATCGAATTTCGCTGGCGCTGGGAGGGAGCGCAGGCCGGCCCCTGTCAGGTCGGGCAGGGGTATGGTTTCGAGCTACGCATCGGCTCCACCCAACCCGGCTTCAGCCCGCTGGGGGCCTTCGATGCCAAAAACCAGGGCCAAGTCGCTTGTGATCCCGGCAGCGGTGTTTATAGCCATACCGTCTTGGATTTGAAACAGGCGGAGGGAGTCAAGGCCACCTATATGGGGGAGAACCCCCGCTGGGATGGCCAATTTATGTGGGATGTGGCCCTGGTCAGCACCAATCCCTATCAAGGCCCCGGCCTCGATGATGTCTCGCCCCCCGGTTTTTTTGAGATTTCGCTGGCCACCTACACCGGGGCCTTCGATCCCTTCGGGGAGCCACTCAGTTGTAGCGAGTTCGGCAGTTGGACCGAAGCCCAGGCCATTTTCCTGGCTGCCGACCCGGCCAAAGACCCCCATAAGTTGGATGAGGATGGCGATGGGATTGTTTGTGATGAACTACGTCAATGAAAGCCGAGCCTGGTTAAAGCCAGACTGACGCTCGGCACCCCGTAAAACGAAAAACGAAAAACGTAATGATCGCTATTATTACCCAATTTTTACGTTTCACAGATTACGTTTTACGCTTGTTGTTGATTACGTGATAACCTAGCATTTCAGGCTTGTGAACCAAGTCAAAAGTCGAGTAGAAAACCGTGTCAATCGAACCTATTGAGCAAGACCCCGAACAAATCAAAAAAGTACGCCGCCGATTTTGGGGCTGTAGTTGTCTGCTAACTCTGCTGCTGCTGATTTTCTGTGCGGCGGCCTCCCCCTTTACCCTCTCCGGCTGGGGGCGGTGGCAGTTGGACTGTTTTGACT
>CAZWZZ010000311.1:5323-7022 GCA_964638395.1 uncultured Caldilineaceae bacterium | reverse complement strand
TTCGCCTGATGAAATTTGACAGCGATTTTGTTATTATTACTATAATCCCGTCAAGTAAAAACCTTGAGACCTCCCTAAAGCAGTGACCTATGTCACCGATTTGCATAAAAATCATCACTGCCGTTATACTATGCCCCACCGTACCATAGTCTGCTATAGTATGCTATAGCAAGCAGTCGTGACCGGGGTTGATATGGGAGATCTACTCACAACCAAACAGGTGCAAGAACTTTTACAAATAGATCGCACCACGATTTACCGGATGTTGAAAGATGGACGGCTGACGGGGGCCAAGGTGGGCAACCAATGGCGGTTTCAGCGCCACGATGTCGAAACCCTGCTCCACAACACATCAACCGACTCTGATAACCAGACGGCCCCTACGAACGGCTTGGCTCAAATTCTACCGTTGCATTGTATTCAGGCCATCCAGGATATTTTTGCCGACATCATCGGCGTTGGCTGGCTGCTGATAACGACCGAGGGCCAACCGCTCACAACCTACAGCCACGGCTGCCGGTTCTGCCAACTACTAAGTAGCTGTGAATCGAGCCAGCAAGCCTGCCGAGGTTTCTGGCGGCAGATGGCCGCCCAACCGGAACAGCCAACCGGATTCGCCACCTGTCCCGCCGGGTTCAACTATACGGCGGCCCCCATCGACATTGGGGATGATCTTAGTGTGGTGCTGATCGCCGGGCAATTTTACGCCCATCCCCCGGACCGGGCCGCAGAGCAAAATCGGCTGCGGAGCCTGGCGGCGACGTATGATCTCGATGCGGCATTATTGATCGAAGCGGCTCAGGAGATTCCGGTGTTAGACGACTATCAACGGGATCGAATCAACACATGGCTGACAGGCATCGCCCACACTTTTGAGTGGGTCGGACACGACCGGGCCAAGTTGATCCATCGTTTGCAAAATATTGCCGAAATCAGTACTTTTGAATAAACTATTTTTCCCCAAAATTCGTTGGTAACGGCCTTAGAGCCGCCTTAATATACAAAGCCAAGTTAAACAAGGAGGTTTAAGAGTTATGTACAAAGCTAGTAGGCTACTGTTAGTCACAATCTTGGGTATGCTGTTGTTACTGTTGGCAGCGTGTGGTGGTACCGCCGCGCCAGAACCCGCCGAGGAAGCACCCGCCGAAGAAGCGGCGGCCGAAGAAGCGCCCGCCGAAGAAGAAGCGGCGGCCGAAGAAGAAGCGCCCGCCGAAGAAGCGGCGGCTGAGGAAGAAGCGCCCGCCGAAGAAGCGGCGGCCGAAGAAGCGCCCGCCGAAGAAGAAGCTATGGGCGAATCTCCCATTCCCGAAGGCGAAACCTTACGCCAGGCGTTTGGGGGCGGTCCGGTCGGTGGGGCCTTCCAAACCTTCGCCAACGCCATGTCGATCATTATGGCCGATGAAATCGCCAACCTGGAAGTGTCCGCCGAGGGAACCGGTGGTTCCGGGGCCAACCTGCGGGGCGTCAATGCCAACGATACCCAATACGGCATCTCCTATGCCGGTGACGTTTATCTGGGTGGCCTGGGCCAACTGCCGGGCGATGAAACCCAGTATACCGAGGTCCGGCCTCTGGCCGGTCTGTATGGGGGCCGGGTTCACCTGGTCGTTCGAGCCGACAGTGGTATCGAAACCGTGTACGATCTGGAAGGGAAGCGGATTGCCCCCGGTAATGCCGGTTCCGGCGCGGCCATCTCCGC
>CAZWZZ010000311.1:0-5223 GCA_964638395.1 uncultured Caldilineaceae bacterium | reverse complement strand
TGGAAGGGAAGCGGATTGCCCCCGGTAATGCCGGTTCCGGCGCGGCCATCTCCGCCGAACGTTTCCTGGGACACCTGGGCTTGTGGGACAAGATCAACATCGAGTTCCTGGGCTACTCCCAGGCCGCCTCAGCGATGGGCGACGGCCAGTTGGACGGCTTCTGGATTTTGACCGCCTTCCCCAACGCCTCTGTCACCGAAGCGACAACCCTGACCGACATCAAAATTCTTGATCTGCAACAAGCGGCTGAAGAGTCCGGCTTCTACGAAGCGATGCCCTTCTACACCCCGACCATCATTCCGGGCGGGGCCTATGAAGGTGTTGATGAAGACGTGAACACCTTCCAGGATACGGCCATCTGGACCGTTCACAAAGACGTGCCGGATGACGTGGTGTACGGGGCCTTGCAGACCGTCTTCAATGAGGGTGGTCTGGAACGGATGCGTGAAGCGCACCCGGCTGCCGGTGAAATGACCATCGACAGTGGGGTGGCCGGTGTGCCTGTGCCGCTCCATCCGGGCGCTTACCAGTTCTGGCAAGACCAGGGTATTGAAATTCCTGATAACATCGTACCGCAGTAAGTGTAGTAAATAGAATATTGGGCGATAGCGTCAGTTGAACTGACGCTATCGCCTCTTTAGCCCACTAAGAAAGGGGAAATCGATGTCTATCAATGAAGAGACTAACAATAAAAACGATAACGATAACGAAAAACTAACCCTCGATGATATTCAATTCGGCACGGCGGATACCGCGACCGAAAATGAAGAGGATCAGCGACGGCTTAAAGAGTTGATGGAAAAGGAAGAAAAGGGGACCCGGCCCCTGAACCGCTTCTGGATGCCCATCTTCACCGGGATCGCTGCCCTCATGAGCTTCTTTTATATTTATACCGCCGGCACGATTCCCGCGCCGGTCGAGTGGCAGCGGGGCTTTTATGTGGCTGTCACCTTTATTTTGATTTTTATCCTGTACCCCGCCTTCCCCAAAGACAGTAAAATCGGCGGCCTGGGCGATAAACTACCCGGTCCCTTACGGGCTATTATAGCCCCCAAGGGTGGGCCGGGCCTGGTAGACCTTCTGTTGATTGCGGCTACATTGCTGGCCGTGGGCTACTACATCTCCCAATTCGAGTCGCTCCAACAGCGGGCCGGAGCCTACAACCAAACCGACTTTTACATCGGGGTGATTGGCCTGATCCTGTCGCTCGAAGTCTCCCGGCGGGTGTTGGGCTGGTCGATGACCCTTATCGGTCTGGTTTTCTTGCTCTACCTGCGGTACGGTTATGTCCTGTATGATATTCCGGTCATCGAGACCTTTGCCCACCGGGGTCGGGCTTGGGACCGGGTGGCCACCATTCTCTACTTCGACCAGGAAGGGGTGTATGGCATTATGGCCAACGTCCTGGTCACCTATGTCATCCTCTTTATTTTCTTTGGGGCCTTTCTGCGGAAATCGGGAGCCAGCCGCTTCTTTATCGACCTGCCGCTGGCGCTGGCCGGTAAAAGCACCGGTGGCCCGGCTAAAGTGTCGGTCATCGCCTCGGCCCTGTTCGGCTCCATCTCCGGGAGCGCCATTGCCAATACGGTTAGCACCGGGGCCTTCACCATCCCCTTGATGAAGAAGGCCGGATTTAGACCCCACGTGGCCGGAGCCATCGAACCGTCCGCCTCGATTGGGGGGATGTTTATGCCGCCGGTGATGGGGGCCGGGGCCTTCCTGATGAGCGAGTTGACCAACATCCCCTACCGTACCATTATCTTTGTGGCCATCTTCCCAGCCTTTCTCTACTTCCTGGCCGTGCTGACAATGGTCCACTTTGAAGCGAAAAAGCAGGGCCTCAAAGGGATCGAGACCGATGTCAGCGCGATGGACATCATTCGTAAAGAGTGGTATATGAGCATTCCCTTGATCGTGATTGTCGTGCTAATGGTGATCGGCTTCTCGCCCGGCTTTGCCGCCTTCTGGTCGATTTTGGCCTGTGTGGCCCTGATGTACACCATGCCGGACAACGCCGCCGACTTCCAGTCGAGCGGCAACAAGGTGGCCGCCTTTGGCCGCAGCACGGTGCGGGTTCTCAAGAGCAGCTACGAATCGCTGATTGAAGGGGGCCGGGACACGCTGATTATCGGCGCGACCGTCGGCGTCATCGGCATCATCGTCGGTACGATTTTTGCCACCGGTATTGGGCTGCGCTTCTCCGATATTATCATCAGCCTGAGCAGCGGTAGTACCCTCTTGGCGGTCATTCTCATCGCCCTGGCCTCGCTCGTGTTGGGTATGGGCGTCCCGGTCACAGCCGCTTACCTGGTTGTAGCCGTGCTGGCCGTGCCGGCCTTGACCGACCTGGGCGTAGCCTTGATCAGCGCCCATATGATTGTCTACTGGTTCAGCCAGGACAGTAACATTACCCCGCCGGTCTGTGTGGCGGCCTACGCCGGAGCGGCGATTGCCGGGGCGGACCCCTGGAAGACAGGTTGGACAGCCTTCAAGTTCGCCAAGTTACTGTATGTGATGCCCATCCTGTTTGCCTTCACCCCGGCCATTCTGCTGGTCGGTGAGGGGGGTGAAATCTTGGTGGATATGGTCTGGGCGGATGTGGCTCTCTCCTACTTCTCGGCCTTTATCGGCACGATTGCCTTCTCGGCGGCGACGATGTTCTATCTGGTCCGCAAAACCACCTGGTGGGAGTGGTCGATCTTTGCCTTTGGCACGTTCCTCTGCTTCTTCCCCAACCTGATGACCGACGTCGTCGGTATCGCCATCGTCGCCGGTGTCTGGTTCTGGCAGCGGTATGATGTCAAGCGGAAAGAAGAAAGAATGGCCCAGATGCAGGGGGCGGTTGGAAGTTAACCGAGATTGAAGAACTTACGTTTTACGATTTACGAAGAGGTGTCTATGGCTCACAAAATTCTCATCCCGTTAGATCAATCTGTCAAAAGCCGCAAAATCTTCGAGCAAATCTGTAAGTTTTTGCAGCCGGAGGAAAACAACTTAATACTGTACCAGGTGATTCACCCCACCCTTGAGAAAATCGAGATGCCGCCGGCCTATGCCGGCATCGAGTGGACACCGGCCACCTATCACTATTTCGAGCAAAAGCTGGAGTTGACTCACGAGGCTTATCTTGAACAAAAGGCGGCGATGAAGGAAAAGCTGGTCCACGCCCTCGATGAAGAGGGGGAAAAGCTCCGCGCCCACGGCTTTCAGGTGGAAGTCGTCGTCGAATTTGGAGACACGGTTGAGCATATCGAAGAGCAGATCAAACGTCGCCAGATCGACCTGGTGGCTATGACCACCCACGGACGAGAGGGCCTCGACCGCATCTTCCACGGCAGCGTCTCCGGCAAAATCGTTCACGATCTGAACATACCGGTTTTGCTCCTACACCCGCCGAGTAGTCGGGATAAGAAATAGGTCTCTGCTCATCCAAATTCTGACCTCTGACTCTGCATCGGCAACTCACAAAAAAGAGGAGGATTCACCTCCTCTTTTTTTGTTGAAGCGGCGACCTAAAAATCTCTCTCAGACCGGGCTAGTGGGCGAACGGTGGCACCGGTACAGTTTCCCGCCAATAAAGGCGATAACAACACCGGCTATCATACCGCCACAGATGACGATCAGGGCCAATATTCTGGCATTAGCCTGCTCATCTGCTTCGATGGGCATCGTGGCGGCGCTCAGGCCCACGGCGATCAGACCAAAAATCAGGCCCATTATTCCCCCGGCCAACGCGGCCTCTCCCGCGGGATTTTTGCCCGTGGAGTATAGAGTGCAGTACCGCCCCACCAGCAAGGCCAGTAACCAGGCCAGGGGCGTTAAACATACAACACCCGGATAGCCGGAGAGGGCTGCACCGCCGACCGCCACGCCCCAAAAAATAAGCGGAGAGATCAGAGAGCGCCCCATTGTTAAGATGTCGAAATTTACCGCCTTATTATTTTTTACAGTCATCGTTGTGTCTCCTTTGATGATACTTTGCTGCGTTATCTCAAGCAGTGATGTACCATCCTGCACGTCAGATAAACGCAATATATCAAAAGAGTGTGACCTGAACGCGAAGTAAATGTGAAAACCCTTACTCAATCAAACAATGCCCGCCATTTATGAAAATTACGCCTCTATTTCATAAACAAGAAATTCTCTCCTATCTCCGGCAAAACCCTTATCTTCATTTGTACAGCATCGGCGATCTGGATGATTTTTTTTGGCCCTATACCTCCTGGTATGCCCTCAAATCGGAGGCAGCCATCCAGGCCGTGGTTTTGATGTACAGCGGTGTCACCCCACCCGTTTTGCTGGCCCTCGCTGACGAATTGTCGCCGCTGCATGCTTTGCTGACCGGTCTCCTGCCCCGGCTACCGCCAACCTTCTATGCCCATCTGAGTCCTGGCCTCGAAACCAACCTCGAGCAACGCTTTAGCCTCGACGCCCACGGCCCCCACTACAAAATGGCCCTGACCCACCCCGACCGCATCATCACGGTCGATACCACGCAGGTGGTCCTGCTCACGCCGAGCGATTACGTTCAAGCCGCTCAACTATACGAAATCAGCTACCCCGACAACGCCTTTGATCCCCGCATGCTGGAGACCGGCCAATTCGTCGGCCTCCGGGAGGGCGACCAGCTCATCAGCATCGCCGGGATTCACGTCTACTCCGAGACCTATCGCGTCGCTGCGCTGGGCAACATTACCACCCACCCGGATTACCGGGGGCGGGGTTTAGCCCGAGTCGTGACCGCCTGCCTGTGCCAAAAGCTGCTGGAGGCGGTCGATCACATCGGTCTGAACGTCAAGGCGGACAACACAGCGGCCATCCGGTTGTATCAAACGTTGGGCTTCCAGGTGGTCGCCCCGTATGGGGAGTTTACGGTCAGGCTAAAGTAGACTCAATCAAGGTGAACCGTTTAGCGGTTCAAAAAAAGACCGGTATCTTTCTTACGATACCGGTCTTTTTTCTGAAATGTCCGTTCGGTACAGCGTCAGGCCAATTCATTCACCTTGGCCGCGCTGATAAAATCATTCTCGTGCAGGCCGTTGATTTTGTGGGTGTAGAACAACACCCGGCAATAGCCCCAGCCGAAGGTGATGTCGGGATGATGATCCTGCGCCTCGGCCAACTCGCCCACTTTTTGGGCAAAGGCCATCGCCTCGACAAAATTATCGAACTTAAACGTTTTTTCAATTTTAGTCGCCCCGTCGATCAGCTCCCAGCCGGGCA
>CAZWZZ010000310.1:0-7023 GCA_964638395.1 uncultured Caldilineaceae bacterium | reverse complement strand
GTTGTAGTGGCGATGTTTTCGGAAACCTGGCAGGTCTTGAGTCCAAAAACCAAATCACCCCCAAAAGCAAGACCCGGCGGTGCTAGGAACACCAACCGGGTCTCTAACCCCCACCCTGACATACCAGGGCGGCGGCTGCGGCTTATTATAGCCCGTCTGCTTGATTCTTCAAACAGCGCCCCCGCTCATCTTTGCCGGGGGTGTTGCTTTTTGGGAATTCGTTGGTTGTCAGTTGTCAATTGTCAGTGGTCAGTGGTCAGTGGTCAGTTGTTGGTGGTCGAAGACAATCAGCCACAGACAACGGACAACGGACAACGGACAAAGCACAACTGACAACCGACCAACCGAGAAGGAGCAGACGATGTCGAAGCAACAGGCATTACCCCCGCCCGGTCGTTGGGCGCGGGAGGAACTGTGGCGGTTTCGTTTTCCCAACGATGAACAGCAGGCCCAAGCGTTACGGCGGATGTTGTACGAGATGCTGATCTATCCCCGCTACGATCTGGCCACGAATGAGAATTTGGCCGGACAGGAGGCCACCTATCGAGCGGCCCTGCCGGCCATGGTCGCCGCGCTGGACCGGACCGACCTGGTAGTCCTGGTCGAAATGGCCCGGCTGCTGGCCGTGATTCCCCGCGAACGGGGGCTGCTGCGCGGGCGACGCTGTAGGCCGAGGGGCTAGATAGCGGCGAATCTTCGCTTAGAAGAATATCTACAAATTCTCGATCAAGGCGCTGGCAAATTCGCTGGTCTTGACCTGCGTCGCTCCTTCCATCTGCCGGGCGAAGTCGTAGGTGACGATCTTCTGGCCGATGGTTTTTTCATAAGCCTTGTGGATCAACTGGGCGGCCTCTTCCCAGCCGATGTATTCCAGCATCATCACCCCGGAGAACAGCAGGCTGCCGGGGTTGACCTTATCCAGATTGGTGTATTTGGGGGCGGTGCCGTGGGTCGCCTCGAAGAGGGCCACGTGGTCGGCGATGTTCGCGCCGGGGGCGATGCCCATCCCCCCGATTTGAGCAGCCAGCGCATCGCTGAGGTAATCGCCGTTCAGGTTGGGCGCGGCCAAGACGCCAAACTCTTTGGGACGCAGCAGGGCGTGCTGGAAGATGATGTCGGCGATGCGATCCTTCATGACCACCGTCCCCTCCGGCTGCTCGCCGTCATACTCATCCCACAACGCCTCCTCGGTGATGGTCACATCGGGGAACTCTTCTCTGGCCACTTCGTAGCCCCATTTGCGGAAGGCCCCTTCGGTGAATTTCTGGATGTTCCCCTTGTGAACCAGGGTCACGCTGGTGTAGCCCCGGTCCAGAGCGTACTGGATTGCCTTGCGTACCAACCGTTTGGTGCCGAAAGCGCTGATCGGCTTGATGCCGATGCCGGCCCCCTCGAAGAAGTTGGCCCCCATCTCCTCCCGCAAGAATTTGGCCAGTTTCTCATTCTCCGGCGTCCCGGATTCATACTCGATCCCGGCATACACATCCTCGGTGTTTTCCCGAAAGATGCACATATTGACATGTTCGGGATGCTTGACCGGGCTGGGCACGCCTTTGTACCAGCGCACCGGGCGGACACAGGCGTACAGATCAAGCACCTGACGCAGGGTCACGTTCAGGCTGCGGAAGCCGCCCCCGACCGGCGTGGTCAACGGCCCTTTGATGGCCACGATAAATTCTTCGATGGCGTCGAAGGTTTCCTGGGGCATATAGTCGCCGTTATAAGTTTTGGCCGCCTTCTCCCCGGCATACAGCTCCATCCAGGCGATTTTACGCTGACCACCATACGCGGCCTGCACCGCCGCGTCCCAGATACGCAGGCTGGCCGTGGTGATGTCATAGCCGATGCCATCCCCTTCGATGTAGCCAAGAATGGGGTTATCAGGAACGTTTAGTTTGCCGCCGGAGACGGTAATTTTTTGACCATCCTGGGGGACCACAATATTATCATAAGCCATAAATGATTACTCCTTCTACTGATTTAATTGAGATGCCATATTCTATATAAGCTCCCCACTTTTAACAAAGTGGGTCTCCATAAATGGGTGAAGCCACCCTGACTAGCCCCCGTTTCGCCGTCGAGCGGGCAGGAGCGGCACCTGTAGATCGGTTGCCAGCCGTTGGCGGAAGGTGGGGTCATCCAGGCTGAACAGATGCGCCTCCACATCGGCGGCAAACCGGCTGGCCAGCCACAAAATCGCCAGCGACGGTTCATGGGGCGGGCGAAGTTGCCCGTTTCGGTGCCACGCCTGCCAATCATCGACCCGAGGAAACTGTTGGGTCGGGGTATGGCGGATGTCCCTCTGCATCTGGGTATTGACGATGCCGGGTCTGAAGGCTGACACCTTGATGCCCGTGCCCTCCACTTCCGCCGCCAACGTGCCGCTGAAACGCTCCAGAGCCGCTTTACTGGCGTTGTAGGCGCTGGCCCCCACCAGATTGATCTCCGCCGCCCCGGAAGAAATGTTGATAATCCGACCCGCCCCTTTCTCCAACATATGGGGCAACACCACCCGGCTACACAGATAGGGACCGACCACATTGACGGCGACCAACTGTTGCCAGGCCAGCGGCGAGGTTTCCCAGACTTTGCCCAACGGTTGCACCAAAGCGGCATTGTTAACCAGAATGTCGATCCGGCCAAAGGCCCGCAAAGCCAACACCAACATATGATCCACCTCGGCCACATCGCTCACATCCGTCGGCACGGCCACGGCCCGGCCTCCCTCGTGCTTGATCCGATCCGCCACACTGGCGATTTGATCTGCCGAGCGGGCCGCCAGGACCACTGCCGCCCCGGCCTGGGCTAACGTCAGGGCCGTCGCCTGACCGATGCCTCGGCTCGCACCGGTCACGACAGCCACCTGTCCTTCTAATAATTTTGGAATGTTCATACCTTCTCCTCCAAGAAGTATCAAGAAGAATCAATTATATAATAAGGCCGGGTAAGCACAAATGTTAATAATTGGCGCTTTGCCGCGAATTAGGACTAATGGCTCTGGTGTCGATCCGTAAATTTTGCTATACTTTTAATAATGTAAGTGTCGCAGCTTTCAAAAGTGGACCGCGCCCCGGTCTCATAAACACCACGAGCTACAACGAGACGACCCTGTTTACCATACCTCAAGGAAGCAATATGCCTAACCAGCAGACACAAGCCGAATTGCTTGATGAGCTAATCCAATTGCGGCAGCAAGTTGCCACATTAGAAACCACGACGACCGACCAGGCCCGGCAGTTGGCCACCGAACGGGAACAGCGGCGATTAGCCACGGCCCTGCTAAACGCCAATACCGTAATCAGTAGCTCTCTTGATTATGACACAATTCTGACCGGCATCGTTGAACAGATTGCCTCCATCGTAGATTATGAGGCAGCGGCAATTTTACAGCGCGATGGCGACGACATCCGCATCCTGCGCTGGCAGGAAAAAGCGGCGGCCCCCCCCTCCGCCTTATGCTTTCCAACCAGCGAGATGCCACTGTTGGCTGAGCAATGGACCGAAGCCGCCCCTATCATCTCAGCCGTCACCCCCGACGACCGCTGGATCCATACGGTTGATAAACCCTGGATAAAATCCTATCTCGGCCTGCTGATTAAGATGGATGAAGCGACAGTGGGACTCCTGCTGCTCGTTAGCGACATCCCGGCCTTTTTTGGCCAGGCCGAAGCCGACAGCGGGCAAGCCTTTGTCGATCAGGCCGGCGTGGCGCTCCGTAATGCGACGCTCTACCAACAGGCCCGGGCCGAAATCGACCTCCAAGTTGAGGCCCTCAAACAGGAGCGTAACTTTGTGTCGGCTGTCTTGAACACCGCCGGGGCGTTGGTCATGGTTATCGACGTCGAGGGCTGTATTCTCCGTTTCAATCGCGCTTGCCAGGAGACCACCGGTCACACCTTCAAAGAAGTCAAGGGCCACCCCTTTTGGGATCTGTTTTTGCCGCCGGAGGATGTTGGCCCCATGCAGAATCTCTTTCGGGCGCTCCGGGAAGGGGAACCGATCCCGGACACCTACGAAAATTACTGGTTGACCAAGGATCGGCGGCGACGCCTCATTGCCTGGACCAACACCGTCTTGACCGACCGCAGCGGGCGCATCGAGTACGTCATCAGCACCGGCATCGACATCACCGAGGCCAAACAGTTGGAGGATCGGCTGGTGGCCATCCACCAATTGGGGCGGGAGCTGAACCTGTTGCGGGATGAGATCGCCATCTGGGACATTGCCCTGGAGACATCGGCCTTTCTGCTTGAGTTCAAAAGCGCCGGCTACGGCATCGTCCAGGACGGCGTCGAAGCCCTTGATTATTATTACCAACCGGTTCGGGGCGTTCCCACGACGGTTCGGCTCAAACTGCCCCCCAGCACCAAAGAGCGGATCAACCAGCTTAAAACCTATCGGGATGAAAACATTACGGCGGAAACCGACTCGGCCCCCGGAGAGAGCCGCTGGCTCAACGCCCCGATGCGCGTCGGCGAGCGGCTGATCGGCGTTTTGGATATCGAAATCAACGCTGCTAACCATATTACCGCCGATGACCAGCAGCTTTTGCAAACGCTGGCCGACCAAACCGCCGTGGCCATCGAAAATGCTCGTCTCCACCAGGAGGCCCGGCAGCGGGTCGATGAGCTGACGACGATGAATATGATTAGCCAGGCCATCACCTCCTCCCTAAATTTGCAAGAGACCCTGACCATCATCACCGATCATTCCATCAGACTACTGGGGTCGATGGCCGCCTCGGTGGTTTTGAGTGACGAAGTGCGGGGCCAGATGTGGTTCCACGCCGCCTCCGGCGGTAGCTCGGAGTTTGTGCGGGGCAAACGGCTGCCCGCCGGTCAAGGCATTGTCGGCTGGGTCATCAACAACAGCGAGCCGGTGTTGGTCGCCGATGTGTCCGCAGACAAACGCTTCTTTGCCGATTTTGACAAGCAAACCGGTTTCAGAACCGAGTCGGTCATCTGCACCCCCCTCCGCACCGGAGCCCAAACGATTGGGGCCATTGAAGTGTTGAACAAAAAGAATGGCGCGTTTACCCCCGAAGATTTACAACTGCTCAGTTGGTTGGCCACCCCGGCCGCCACTGCCATTGAAAATGCACGCCTCTTCGAGGCGGAACACGCTGCCCGCGAACAGGCCGAAATTCTCCGGGAAGCCACCGCCACGCTGACCTCGACCCTCGATCTTGATCGGGTTCTGAACAGCATCCTGGTTCACCTGGAGCAGGTCGTGGCCTACGACAACTCCAACGTTTTTCTGCAAGAGGATGAGTGGCTGGAGGTGGTAGCCGGTCGGGACCACAGCCCGGAGGATGCGGCTGATGGTGAGGCCCAATACCCCGCCGATAACCCGCTCTACCGGGAAATCCGGGAGACGAGCCACCCGGTCATCGTCTCCAATGCCCAGGAGGATGCCCGCTTCAAGCTGTGGGAATTGGGTACGAACACGCGGGGCTGGATGGGCGTGCCGCTTATGGTACGCAGCCAGGTGATCGGCTGCCTGACCCTGAGCAGCCAGGAAATCAACAGTTATGGGGCCACTGAAGCAAAATTAGCCCAGGCCTTTGCCAACCAGGCCACGGTGGCCATCCAAAATGCCCGCCTGTTCAAAGAGGTGCGGCTGGGCCGGGAGCGGCTGCGCTCCCTGTCGCAACGCCTGGTCGAAATCCAGGAGACGGAGCGCCGCCACATCGCCCGCGAGCTGCACGACGAGGCCGGGCAATCTCTCAGCTCCCTGATGGTCGGCCTGCGGCTGCTGGAGCGGGAAGTTGACAACCCCGACACCCTGATGGAAGGAATCATCAATCTTAAACAAATGACCAACGATGTCTCAGAAAATCTACACCGGCTGGCTATTCATCTGCGCCCGGCCAGCCTGGATCATCTCGGTCTGGTGGCCGCCCTGCGCCAACACATCGAGGAGTTCGGTCGCCAAAACGGTTTGACCACCCAGTTCGAGGCCGTCGGTATGGAGGACAAACGGTTTCCCCCGACCGTCGAAACCAACATCTACCGGATTGTTCAGGAAGCCATGACCAACGTCGTCCGTCACGCCAAAGCGACCCGTATCGACGTGCTGCTGGAAAAGCGGGGGGACCAGGTGGTGGCCATCATCGAAGATAACGGCGTCGGTTTCGATGCCGAGACCGCCGGACAGTCCAGCCGCCTGGGGCTGCTCGGCATGCGCGAGCGGGCTGAAATGTTGAAAGGTGATCTAATGATCGAAAGTAGTGTTGGCGCAGGTACAACAATTTATGTGGAGGTTCCCTATGACCATTCCGATTCTCATCGCTGACGACCACGGCGTGTTACGCGCCGGTCTCCGCGCCCTACTCAGTGCCGAATCTGATCTCGAAGTCGTGGCCGATGCTGACAACGGCACCGACGCCCTCAAACTGGCCAAGAAACTGCAACCGGAAGTCGTTTTGTTGGATGTGAATATGCCCGGCCTGGGCGGCATCGAAGTCACCAAAAAGCTCAAGGAAATTTTGCCCGAGGCTAAAGTATTGATTCTGACCGTGCATGAAGACGAAAGCCTGTTTCAAGAAGCCATCCAGGCCGGAGCCTCCGGCTACATCATCAAACGGGCCGTCGAATCTGAACTGATCGACGCCATCCGGGCCGTCAAGCGGGGCGATCTGTACGTGCATCCGGCTATGACCCGCGCTCTGCTCCGGGAAATCTCCCCGACACAATCCTCGAACAATGACACCCCGGTCGAGTCGCTGACCAAACGGGAGATCGACGTTCTCAAACTGATTGCCCAGGGGCACACCAACCGCCAAACCGCCGAACAGCTCAACATCAGCGTGCGGACCGTCGAGAGCCATCGGGCCAACCTGATGGGCAAGTTGGATATTCACAGCCGGGTCGAACTCGTTCGCTACGCCAAAGAACACGGCTTTATCGAATAAATTTCCAAACAGAGCGTTTTCCACTAAAAAGCCTCGACGCACATCGAGGCTTTTAGTTTTACGATTTACGGCCCATACCTGGCTTACCATAACAGTTGCACATTCATGGG
>CAZWZZ010000309.1:0-7031 GCA_964638395.1 uncultured Caldilineaceae bacterium | reverse complement strand
CAGCGTCCGCGCCGAGGTAAGCGCCCCACTCCCAGGTGGCGATAATCAACTCGACCGGGCAGGCACGGGGGTCCACGCCGAGGGTTTCGTAGCCGCGAAAGGCCAGGGGCCGAATGTAGCAGGCGGTGTGTTGGTTGCGGGCCACCGTTTCGATGATCGCCTGGCTAACCTCCTCCTGGCTGTAGGGTAGCGGCATATTGATGATTTTACAACTGTTGAACAGCCGCTTGACGTGCGGCTCCAGACCGAGGATGGCCGGGCCGTTGGGGGTTTGGTAAGCCCGGATGCCTTCAAAGACGCTCGTGCCGTAATGCAAAACGTGGGACAAAACGTGGATTTTCGCTTCGTCCCAGGGGACAAATTGACCGCTGAACCAGATAAATTCTGACTTGGGGATAGCCATTGGGGTAACACCTCTTCCTTAAAAGAACTTTTGTAACTGTTCAGCGGCCTCCCCAAACGAACGTTTTTCGCGGGGATTTGGGGATTAGAGGATAAATTTTTAGATAAAATCCCCAAATCTCCTAATCCCCGCTATGACATCGTTGTTTTGAGGGCAACGGCTGAATAGATACGAACTTTTTTCCATTGTACCGAGGGCAGGATAAAATGGCAAAAAGGGTAGGAAAGGTGGAAAAATGGAAGATGCATGCACGGAAGATGCATATGAAGAAGCATGGAAGATGCGCCTTCAGTACTGTGGAAAATAAGTTTCGTGATGATGTGCTGGCCGGTTTGCTCACCTTATGTTTAATAGTTACAATAAAAGACAGCATCTCAAAATTGGGAAACCAGATTGGAAAGGGTACAAATGCGCATTGTGACCATGATTAGCGTGTGGTTCATTGTGGGCGGATTGTTGAGTGGCTGCTTTTCGACGGACATTCCAACGCCAACACGCAGCCTGGCTTTCGTTACGGTCACGCCCCTGCCAACCGGCGATGTCGATGCCCCGGCCTCGCCAACCATCGATACGCTGTCAACGGTTACGCCCATACCTAGCCTGACGGCCACCCCGACCCAAGCCGGAACCTCGCCGGAGGCTCCTTCGCCCACCCCCACCCTCCCACCCACTCCTGGCCCCACCGATCCTTACGCCGTTATCGACAGCCCCGGTGGTTTCCTCAACGTTCGGGAAGGTCCCGGCGTAGAGTACGGTACGCCGCTGGGAACCTACAACAACGGGGCCACCGTCACTATTCTGGGCAAACAGTCTGACGCTGACAATCAATTGTGGTGGCTGATCCCTTTCCCTACCAGCCCGACCGGCCTGGGCTGGATTTTCGCCAACTACACCACCGCTTACAACGTCGAGGGCGTGCCCTGGGTCAACCCGGCCTTTCCGCCGGGGCCGGAGCCGCCTCCCGAACCGACCACCCCTTACGCCATCATCGACAGCCCGCGTGGCTTTGTCTTCGTTCAGCCCGGCCCCGGCACAAATTATGAACCGCCGCTGGGGCGCTTGAGCAACGGCGCTCTGGTCGATGTCATCGGCAAGCAATATTCTGTCAACGGCGACCTGTGGTGGCTCATCATTTTTCCACCCGCCCCCTTCGACGAGGGCTGGGTGCGGGCCGGCGACACCTTCGCCGAATACACTGACGATGCCCCGTGGGTAACCGCCCCCCCCACCCCGACCCCTTCCCCCAGCGCCACGGCCACCGCCTCGCCCACGCCTACTTCGACGCCGACCCCCACGGGAGAACCGCCGGTCAACTGGACGATCACCGGGCGGATTATCGACGCCGTCACCGCCCAGCCGGTTGGAGGCGCGTCGATCACCGCCAATCTGGGCACAGGCGGCCCCTCGCTGGTCACAGTCGCCGATAGCGGCGGCAACTTCTCCCTGACAGCCACAGCCCCCGATCAAGGGGATCTGGTGTTGCTGATCAGCGCCCAAGATTACACAGATCGGGTCTTGACGACTGCCCCCCGCACCCCGCGCACCTACAATTTTCCCAACATCGAGCTAGAGCCGACCCAACCCCCCACTATCACCTGGGCCATTTCCGGGCGCGTCACTGAAGTGGGCACGACCAACCCGATCTCGGCGGCTGAAATCGAGGCCATTTTGGGCGCGGATGGCGTTCGGTTGGGGACGGTCACCGATGCCGACGGGCGCTTCGCCGTCAGCGGCGAAGCCAGCAATAGCGGCAATTTGACCCTGACCATCACCGCAGCGGGGTATCAATCCAACACCTTCGTCTCCGACCAAACCGACTCCCGCATTTACACCTTGAATGATTTGCAGCTTGTGCCAACGGCCAGCAGTTGTCTATACGAAAGCGTATTGGGGTTAACCGAAACTACTGCCCTGACTCGTCTCCTGAGCCTGAACTTCACCACGGTCAGTACCGTCCCGATTGTCGCTGATAGCTCGGTGGGACAGGTATTGACCCAACAGCCCGAACCCCCCGCCGAGGGGGAGTCGGTCCGGGTCGGCTGCCAAATTCCGATTACACTGGGCATTGGTCAGGCCGAGTAGATTTCGTCAGCGACCAATGCGTGGCAAATAGAGGCACATGGGGAGACTTCGTAACCGAAAGGCTTCCCTGTTTCATCAAACGTGGCGGGGCGGGGCGGGCGGCGGCAAGGTTGTCAAATCTCAAATTTATGGTATGTTACTATGCACACCGGGCCTGGCCCGGTTTTCTTATGCAAACACAACTATTCAAACCAGACCGGACAGGTTTCCGAAATCATCCATGGAAAAGCCTATTTCTCCATTTGGACCAATATTTTGACTGAACATAGGTCTTGAAAACCTGTCCGGTCTTGAACGATAAGGACCCTTATGGCAAAGAAAAAGCGAAAACAAAAAGAGCCGGCCTTTTATCTGCTGACGTTGGGTTGCCCGAAAAACGTCTACGACAGCGAGGGCCTCAGCGAGATGCTCCTCCAGGCCAGCTACAACGCCGTCGATGACCCCCGCCGGGCCGATGTGCTAATCGTCAACACCAGCGGCTTTTTACAGGCGGCCAAGGATGAGTCGATTGGGGCCCTGCAAGAATTGGCAGAGATGAAGCGGAAGAACCAACTGCTCATCGCGGCGGGCTGTATGGCCCAACGCTTCGGCAGCGAGGTCACCCGCCAGGTCAAGGGGTTGGACGGCTTGATCGGAACCCGCGCCTGGACCGACATCGTGCCCTTCATCCAAAAGCTGCGGGCCAACAAACGGCCGGAGCCTCTCTACCATCTGCCCGAAACCGGCGACACGCCCATCGAGACGGTGGCTCTCGACCGGCAGCAGGTCGAACTGGGCCGGGCCACGGCCTACCTCAAAATCAGCGATGGCTGCTCCGCGCCCTGCGCCTTTTGCACCATCCCCAGCTTCAAGGGCCTCAACCGCAGCCGCCCCCGCGAGCATCTGCTGGCCGAGGCTCGCCGCTTGGAGGCCGCCGGGGTGCAGGAGGTCATCATCATCGCCCAGGACACGACCGCCTATGGCCGGGACTGGGGCGAGGTGGACGGCCTGCCGACACTGCTGGCCCAACTGGTCGAGGCCGCGCCGGTCATTCCCTGGTGGCGGTTGATGTACGCCTATCCCGGCCACGCCAGCGACAAGCTGGTCGAGGTTATGGCTACCCATCCCCAGATTATTCCTTACATTGATATGCCCTTGCAGCACGGCCACCCGGAGACGCTCAAGCGGATGCGCCGCCCTCACAACGTTGACAAGCTGCTGCGCTGGATCGAAAATTATCGCCGCACGCTGCCCGGCGCGGTGCTGCGGACGACCTTCATCGTCGGCTATCCCGGCGAAACCGAGGCCGAGTTCGAGGGGTTGCTCGATTTTATGGAGGCTGTCCAGTTCGACCGGGTCGGGGCCTTCACCTTCTCCCCGGAACCGGGTACGCCTGCGTTTGATCTGCCTGATCCGATTGACGGGGCCATCAAGCAAGAGCGTTGGGAGCGGCTGATGGCCTTCCAGCAGCCGATTTCCCTGGAACGGAACCAGCAGATGGTCGGCCAAAAGCTGGATGTCATTGTCGATGGCGCCGGGGACGGCGTCAGCATCACCCGCAGCTACCGCGACGCCCCGGAGATCGACGGCTACGTGGTTGTGGAGAAGGAGCTACCGCCGGGGGCAATGATGCCGGTCTGGGTGACCGGGGCGATGGAGTATGACCTGGTGGCGATGCCGGCGGATGAGCCGATTTTGGTGGTTTAGAACACGGATTGCAGAGCATCGCTGAGGCGACGGTGAGGGTGATGGAATAGTGACCGTCAGAATACGGGGCGCTCGGACGGGGTGGATAGCTGGCTTTTAATCCGTCCCATCAAGCAATCCGTGTTATTTCTTATTTCTACATCTCTGATATAATCAACCAGACATTCAAGGAAAGGAGTAAGTGATGACCATCCGACATCCCATCAGTTGGCTCGATATCTATCGAAAACTATTAACTCTGGAAAGCCAACTACAAGATTTATCGCAAATGATGTGGCAACTCAAACCGGACGATGAGCCAATCCAGTGCCAACATCCGGTGCGAATGGAAGGCATTTGGGCCGGTAGTGACATCAGCGAAGCGGACATTGCGGCAGCCCGGCAGAGTATGTTTCCCTATGAAAAAGAGTCATTTGAGGTTTAACCGTGCCCTACGTTGTCGATACACATGCTCTGGTCTGGTTTTTTACCGGTAGTTCACGTTTGGGGTCATCAGCCTTACAGGTGATGCGTCAAGTTGATGCCGGTCAAGACGTCATCATTATTCCCACCATTGTCTTGGGTGAGTTGATGAGTATTTGCAAATCGGGCAAAGCGTCGTTAGATTTCTCAACAGACTTGGAAAAACTGGAGGCCGGGGATAATTATCAGATTGTTCCTCTCGATATTGCTACGCTCAAAATTGCTGACGCTATCCAAGCCGAGTTAGAGATGCACGACCGCTTTATCGTGGCTACAGCACAACGCTTTAACACGCCGGTTTTAACCAAAGATAGGGTGATAATCCAGAGCGGAACGGTCAAGACAATCTGGTAATCAATCATCTTCAGCCCTTTCTCGGCGAACTTCACGGATATAACCTGCGCCCGACTCTGATACTCGTACCGGTGAAAAGGATTTGCCAGAAAATCCCCCCTCAACTATTATCGGACAAGGCATATTTTTGAAGAGGACATACTCCGAAAAGAGTATCATCCGTCCCAAAAAATGCAGGACATGCAGACGCCACCAATATTTTTCAAGGTTAACCAACGATGGATGCAGACCTCCAATCCCGGCAGGAAGCCCGCGATTTAGCTGAAGCGGCCTATGCCGCCCAACAAGCCTTTTTCGACTTTAGCCAGGAACAGGTGGATCATATCTGCGCGGCGATGGCCGAGGCAGCCTACAATGAAGCCGCTCGCCTGGGACGGTTGGCCTCGGAGGAAACCGGCTACGGCATTCCCGCTCATAAAACGCTCAAAAACCAGCTAGGCAGCCGCCACGTGTGGCAATCGATCAAAGAGATCAAAACGGTCGGCGTCATCCGGGAAGACCGGGCGCGGGGGGTGGTCGAAATCGGCTGGCCGATGGGCGTCGTGGCCGCCCTCAGCCCCAGCACCAACCCCACCTCGACGGTGATGTACAAAACCTTGATCGCGGTCAAAGCCCGCAACGGAATTGTTCACGCCCCCCACCCCTCCGCTGTTCGCTGCTGTGGCGAAACGGTCCGGGTGATGGCCGCCGCCGGGGAAGCCGCCGGGATGCCGCCGGGCCTGGTCAGTTGTATGACCAAGATCTCCCTCGAAGGCTCGCAAGAGTTGATGGGCCACAACCGGGTGGCCGTCATCCTGGCTACGGGGGGGACGGAGATTGTGCGGGTAGCCCACAGTATGGGCAAACCGGCCTACGGCGTCGGGCCGGGTAACGTGCCCTGCTACGTAGACCGCAGCGCCAACATCACGCGGGCCGCCCGCTACATCGTTTCCAGCAAAGCCTTCGACAATTCGGTGATTTGTGCCACCGAGCAGGCCGTCGTAGCCGACCAACCGATTGCCCACCAGTTACGGGCCGAGATGGAGCGGCTGGGGGCCTACTTTGTTAGCCCTGACGAGGCCGAGGCGTTGGCCGGCCTTCTTTTCTCGCCCCACGGGGTCATCAATCCCCGCACGGTCGGCCAGACGCCCCAGGCACTCGGACGCCTGGCCGGGCTGACCATTCCGGCCAGCGCCCGTATTTTGGTGGCCCGCCTGGACAAAGTGGGGCACGAAGAGCCGCTCTCCCGCGAGAAGCTGACCACGGTTCTGGGCTGGTATGAGGCGGACGGTTGGGAGGCGGGCTGCGACCGCTGCATCGAGCTGATTCGCTTCGGCGGGCGGGGCCACAGTCTGGTTATCCACGCCACCGATGAAAAGGTCATCCTCCAGTTTGGCCTGGAGAAGCCGGTTTTTCGGATTTTGGTCAACACGCCGGGCACGCTCGGCTCGGTCGGCCTGACCACCAACTTGATGCCCTCGATGACCCTCGGCTCCGGCGGCATCGGCGGCTCCATCAGCGGCGACAACATCACCACCACCCACCTGCTCAACATCAAACGCCTGGCCTATGAAGCCAGCGTCCCGCCCGCCGAGATGCTGGTTGACTCTGCTCCGGCGGCAGCGGCTTCGACCCCCTCAGCCGGTCTCAACGGCTTGACTGCGCAGGATGTCGAGGCGATTGTGCGGCGGGTTTTGCAAGAAATAAAAAAGTAATTCGTAATTGGTAATTGGTAATTGGTCGATTAAATCTCCTCATCTCTAATCTCCGCATCGCCACTTACCAATTACCATTCATCCATAGAGTCAAGGAGAAAACTGATAATGGCAGACATCCAAATGATTGCCCTGGGGATGGTTGAGACGCGGGGCCTGGTCGGGGCCATCGAGGCCGCCGATGCGATGGTCAAGGCGGCCAATGTACGGCTCATCGGCAAAGAGCAAATCGGCGGCGGTTACGTCACGGTTATGGTCCGGGGGGACGTCGGCGCGGTCAAAGCGGCCACCGATGCCGGGGCCGCCGCGGCCAAACGGGTCGGCGACCTGGTCTCGGTCCACGTCATTCC
>CAZWZZ010000308.1:0-7032 GCA_964638395.1 uncultured Caldilineaceae bacterium | reverse complement strand
CATGGTCGATGAATATCAAACCCGATATGGTAAAAAGCCCCGCTTTGATGCCATTGCCTGGAACATATATCGTCCCACACCGGCAGAAACTATCGCCTATCTCACTGCCAGGCATAATGAAATGGTGGCTAGAGGTTATGATGTCCCGGTTTGGATATTGGAGTATGGCGGTAGATGCTGGAATAGTAGCGGAGAAACAGGAAATGAAGCGATTATGAACGAGGTAACGGCCTGGTTTGAAACTACCCCGTGGATAGGGCGATATGCGTGGTTTGCCAACCGATTAACCGGCTCGCAGCCGGGAGCCACAAATTATCAAAGCTGTTCTCTCATAGACTATAACACCGGCCGTCTAACGCCCTTGGGACAAATTTATTCAGAATATTAAACGGCTTTGGACTCCACAACGGCTTCATACAACTCTAATATCTCGCCAGCCTCCTGCCGGATCGATTTAATAAGTTGGCTATTTTGAGCTAACATTCCTACTAATTCCGGAGATGTAATACAGCGTTGAATTTGTCGGGCCAAATCTTGGGAGTCTTGATTCCTGAAGAGGAGACCGTTATGTTCGTGATGAATAACGTCGCTGACGCCGGCTATATTACTGCTAATGACAGGAACTCTATGGGCTTGAGCTTCTAAAACTGTAATGGGGCTATTTTCGGGTGAGATCGAAGGAAAGATCAAAATATCCATCTCTCGATAAGCGTCAGATATTTTATTATTTGCAATATGACCCGCAAACTCTACATTGAGCAATGGAGCCGCTTTATTCTGCAATTTTCTCATATAGTGTATAGATTTTTCATCAGCATCACCATAAATTTTCAATCGGGCCGGGGTCTCTGCTAAAGAAGCAAATGCTTCCAACAGGATATGAACTCCTTTAAGAAACGTGACTCGACCAATAAACCCAAACCGCAGGTGGTCGGCAGGTTCTTTGACGAAAACAGTGTCCGGTTCTTCTACGCCATATGGTGATACGACTATTCTATTCTCCGGAAAATCGTTCAAGATAAACATATCACGGGTATGGGAGGACGGCGCAATAATGCGGTCGATTTTTGGCCTCCATCTCGGTAAGTAGTTGAGACGGTAGCGGATGCTTTCTGCGGCGTGGACAAAATCAGCTTTTTTGCCGATCACCTTTTCCGCCAATGGTAAAGAAAATTCTCTCAGGGGTTTGGGAGTCCGCTTCCATAAGGTGTCAAGCCACGTTTCAAGTTGGTTACGGGGTCCCATACAAGCGGTACATAGATTTATTTCCTCTTTCGAGGTACAAATCGAGTCGTCATGTTTCAGATGAAATCCTCGGCGGCACACAAGGACACGGTCCATCGCTGTATGAACGATAGGGATACCGAGCCTGACGGCTGCTTCAATCGTACCCGCCATCAACAATGACAGACTTGTAGCATGGATGATATCCGGATTGAGTTCTCCTAGAATGGAATAGATTTGTTCAGTTATGATTGGATCGCTGTAACTGGCTCGATGAGTAACGGGCCGACAATCGTAATCATAGACCAAACGAATCGTGGGAATATTTTCATAATCTCCCCAATGGACTTCGACAGATAAATTTCCCTTAGTAACCAACTCGCCCGTTACAATATAGACATCGTGTCCAAACTCTTTTAGCGTGCGAGCGAGACGGAGCGTGTAAATCTCAACACCCCCTGTAAATTGGGGCAAAAATTTATGGCAACAAAGTACTATTTTCATATATCGCAAAATGTTCGTAAGGTAAAGATTACCTCTACCTCACAGATTTCTCCACAAATAAATTTATTATACAATAATACAATGCCGATTAGAGCAGGGTACTATATTATTGCTCCATACTTATTGTGTCAAACAAGTTCACAAGTGATCTCTCAATATTATGACAAACTATAATATCAGGAGGCAAAATGCATAAAAGCTAATAACCCAACACTTTACACCGGTCAACATAAAAACAATTTATAATTAGTAGACCTCAGCATCCTGAGTAGCGACAGCATATCGAAGGGTGCGGTTGTGATCTACTGATAATTATGGGGGATTTTCCAAGTCGCTATGTTTAACCAAAAATTATTCATGTTATTAACACCCAGTAAGCCTGTAACTCAAAGCGTTATCTTCACCTTAGTTCTTCTCTTAACCGCTCTCTTTACACCATCCTCTCTGGCTCAAGTTGGAACAGGGACGGTTCGTGTGGCCCCTAATGGGAATGATTCGCCAAATTGTGGTTCAGTTGCCGCCCCTTGCCAGACGCTACAGCACGCCGTTGATTTGATTCAAGTTGGGGGCACGCTCACTATTCTTGTTGCTGAAGGGACTTATTTCTATACCGGTAGCGGTGTTTCGCAAACCGGTCGAGAGGTCATGCGGATCGCCGGTAAAAATTTGACCGTTAAAGGGGGGTACACTACAGATTTTTCCAATAATGACCCTGAAAACAACGCAACAATTATCGACGGTCAGAATGCTCGCCGTGGCATCAGTGTAGAACAGACGAACGGTACAAGAGCATCCTTGAGCCTAAGCGGCGTAACTCTTACGAATGGTCGCGCCCCAACCGACGTCGGAACGTCAAATAGTTTTGGGGGTGGCCTCGACTCATTTGACAGTGACGTTACTTTAGTCAATGTCAAAGTTACAAACAATTTGGCTCAGGGGAATGACAGTTCATCAGCAGAGCCGGGACGAGCCGGTGGCGGTGGACTGTCGTTCAGACAAACGGTTGCTTCATTAACAAATGTTGAATTAAGGGGAAACACCTCCCAAGGTGGTGCGGGGTCAGGGAACGCACCCCGTGGTGGGTTAGGTGTTGGCGGAGGTTTATTTGCCTTCGAGAGTAACCTGACCATTGATGGATTAACAGCCACCAGCAATACTGCCAAAGCGGGTAATGCCCCCAACGGCAATGGAGTCGATAATGGCGGAATACAGCGTGCCGACGGATTGGGGGGCGGGTTAAACCTTACCTTGAGTACGATTAACTCTGCAAAAAATATAACCGTCTCCGATAATCTAGCCGAAGGAGGAGCGGCAAGCAACAAAGGGGGATTAGGCTTAGGCGGCGGTATTTTTATCGAGTTATCGAATGGAGTCTTTCCTCTCAATTCTTCTACAATTATTAACAATATAGCGCGGGGTGGCATCGCTTCCAACGAGCAGGGTGGTGCCGGACTGGGCGGTGGTATATTCATTACGGATAGCAACGTCAATTTTGATGCCGTGTCTATTCTTAATAATCAAGCCATAGGTGTCGCCGGTAATCAGACCGGAGGAGATAGTGGGGGGGGAGGTATCTACTTTACCTTGGCCGACATCAATAAACGTTATAGTTTTACCGGGAGTAATCTTATTATTGGTAGTAACTCTGTCACAGCCGGACAGGGCGCGACAAACGGTTTGGCTTTGGGCGGGGGACTGCATTATAGTTTCAATAGCGACGTATTAATCAACCATGTCACTCTGGCCAAAAATATTGCTATCAATGGTCGATTCAATCAGGGAGCGGCTATTTTTGTTCAAAATGGTACGCTATTGACCTCTAATTTTGGTATTGTGGCTGACCATCTTAACGCCTCAGCAATATTAGTCAATCCAACCGGTACAGCTACGATGAATCGTACCTTGTGGAGTGGAAACACTTCGATCAAACAAGGGTCGGGCAATTTTATCGACAATGATTCAAAGACAGGATCACCGGATTTTGTGGCACCCAATTCATCTCCGCCCGATTTCCATATAGGGGCCAATTCAGCCGCCCGAGAATTTGCCGTGGGCACGACAATAGCCAAAGACATCGATGGCGAAAACCGGCCCTATATTTCTGCACCAAATGCTAATGACCTCAGTGATCTGGGAGCTGATGAATATTATCCATCATTTTTGTTGACCACCACCACTGTTGACAGCACGACAGTACAACTTAAGTGGGGGGCATCTGAGGCACAGAATCTGGCAGGCTATAAGGTTGAATACCAGGCCATGCTTGGAACAAATGAAGCAAATGAAGGAGCTTCTCCCTTTACGCCATCAGACGGTGCATTGAGTCAATCTACTTTGATGAGTGGCCTAACGTCCGATAGTCCTTACACGATTACTATCCAAGCTCTTGACGCTGGAGGTGGTATCATAGAAAAAAGTAATATCGTCGTAGCTACTCCAACTGACATCAAGCGCATCTATTTGCCCCTCGTATTAAAATAGATCATCGCTTTATCCCAACCAAAACAAAAGGGGAACTGATTATTAGGTTCCCCTTTTTTCACGCATCTCGTTTATTTTTCAGCAATCGCACAGATATTACTGGGCAGAAGACGTTGTCGCGTTAAGGTTGGGCCTCGGGTTTCAAGCGTATGAATCTTGAAACCGGCTTCGGTCAGACCCAATTCCAAGCCTTGAGGGGTGAAATTTCGTCCGTGAAAGCCGCCATCCTCGGGAGTATTATGGATGATGATAGCGTAGGGGGTGGTGATAATCAGTTTGCCGCCGGGTTTTAAGACCCGATAGGCTTCGGTAAATGCTTTATTGGGATGTTTGACGTGTTCGATGACTTCCGAACATAAGATGGAACCAACAGAACTGTCGGCAAAACGGCTCATATCTTCCATATCCAAATCGATCTGGGTTCCTTGCGGATTGTAAGCCAGATTAGAAGTCATCAATTCATACTTCTCCCCAATATAATCATTTTGGCCCGATGCGCCGATCTCCAAAACGGGATTTTGAAAAATACCATCCTCTTCATAACAACGGCGAATAAATTCGGCGACATTCTCGCGGATGTAGGGCCAATCGGCCTTGAGTTGCCACTCTTCCGGCCATTGACTGATATCTTGGTCTGTCTGGTTTAGCACGAACGCCGGTTGAGAAGAATGTGATGATTGAGATGTCTGCTTGTTTGAGCGGGACACGAGATCATAAAGAAAATCTCGGTCTTGTTGGGCTGTTTTTCGATGGGACAGTCTGGCTGTCAACCACCCTCGTAACCAGACGATTTCACGAAGGAGAAAAAAGGGCAAGGCCACGATCCCCGCTTTTCGTCGCCCCTGCTTATACAACTTGCGGCCCAACCAGCGATACCCCCGCAGAGCGTCGGCTTGAAAAAAACGATGGGCTTTGAAGGGGGAAGCAAACCCGCGATGTTTGAGGATGAAATAAAAGGCCCAACCCTCTAGTTGCCAACGTTTAAGATAGTAGCGTAAAGAAAATTCGTCATGCTCGTGATGAACTAGGGCTTCGGGGACGTACTCAAAGAGAGCCGTGGATGATAGCTCCAAATAAAAAAGATGATCCTCTAAAATTTTAACGTAGGGGTTAAACGGATGTTGTTGGACGACCTCTTTGCGAATGGCCGCATTGGCATTGGAAAAAGCAACGATTTGCAACTGGTCCCGATTGGATGGGAAAAATATATCATTGCCTTCGGCTTCATAGGGATTTTGGTCAGGATCAACCCATTGTCGCCCATACGTAGCAATCACCTCGTTTCGGCGGCGAATTGGATCAACCAAATAAGCCAACCAATGCTCGCTTTGGGGAAAACAGTGGGCCGAAAGATGAACCAGGATTGCCCCCTCGGCCAGTTCAGCGCCCAGGTTCAAGGCGGTCGAGTAATTAAAGTCATCTCTCGGAATTGTGTATACCTTAGCCCCGTACGAGCGAGCAATTTGGGCTGTGTTATCTGTCGACTCATTATCTAAGACCCACACTTCAAATTCAAAATCCGCCTCTTGCCGGGCTAGAAGGGATAAAAGTTTAACTAAAGCTACCTCTTCATTTCGAGCGCGAACAATAATTGAGACAAGCGGTTGATTACGCTCCGTCATAATAATCCTCGATAATTTGGTGTAAGGTTTTCTCCAAGTGAGTAGCCCGAACCTGAACCGTATCACAAGCTAGGACTTTTTCGTGGGCGGCCTGCCCCATCTGATAACGTAACTCAGGGGAGTCAATTAATTGAATTAAACAGTCATACCATTCGGCGGTCGAACCGGCCAGAAAACCTGTTCTCCCGTGGTCAATATCGTGATAAGGCTCCAAATTACTGGCAACGGTGGGGACACCGACCAAGGCCGACTCCAAAAACTTTACAGCGCTTTTACTCCGTCTCTGGGGGTTTTTCACAATTGGAGCCAGATTGATGTCAATTTTGCTCAAAACCTCCAAAAGTTTTTTCCAATCGACAAATTTTTGAAACTCTATGCGTTCTTCATACCCAGTAAACAAACCATCCAATTCTAAATAACCGATTATTTTTAGTCGAACCTGGGGTCGGTCACGAAGAACTTGACGCAGGGCCTCAACGGCAACTTCAAAATCCTCCTGGTGTGCTCTGAACCAACCACTGGCATAAACAATTGTGACCATTGCCGCAGTGTGGGGGATGCCTCTGTTCTGCCTGGCTTGATAAAAAGGTTGAGATATTGTTTGGGCCGTTTGGTCGATGGCATTTTTATTGACAAAGGCTTCCTTGCCAAAATGAGTCTCTGCCAACTTAGCCAAAAAGGGTGTCGAGGCAACAAAATAATCAACCTGCTCCATAATCGCTTCGTGACGTTTGACGCTGATCAAGAAATCATCAACCTCTCTATCAGGCCAATGATCTCTCAAAAAGCAATATGACTCTATCCGCTGATCCCAAATCAAATCGTCCGTATCAAAAATGACCGGAATACGCCGTTGTTTAGCGCCTTTGACCAGCGACTTAATCAAAGGGGTGGCTTCTACTCGGTAAAGATAGAGCAGATCCGCTTGACTTAATTGGTCCAAAGCCTCAAGTTCATCATTTTGATGACGCATAGGATGGAGGTCAAGTAACTCCATTTGAGCCGCCTGGTTAAATACCCGATAGCGAGTAGGGGCACCCATCTCTGGATAGACCATTAATGGGTTAAGCCCCTTAAGGGTCTTGGGTTTTGAATGGGGCGGCAAGAATTGTTGTTGATGCCGCGATTTTCGCCATATCTGGGCTGATTGGTATTGAAATTTAGCCCATAATCTAAATCGGGGAGGAAGCACCTGCTGGCT
>CAZWZZ010000307.1:0-7036 GCA_964638395.1 uncultured Caldilineaceae bacterium | reverse complement strand
CAGCCCTTTGCTTGAGGCAGGGCCGCCGATTTTGCAGTATGCTGTAAGTAGTATGTAGCTTATTTTACACCCGCGACCGTTTCGGAGAAAGTTCAAACCAAGGGGGCGAACGGTGATTAGAATACTCCTGGTTGATGATGAGGCTAAAATCAGGCAGGGCTGGCGCATGCGGCTGGCGCTGGAGACCGATATGAAGGTGGTCGGTGAGGCGGCCAACGGGGAAACGGCGGTGACGGTAGCCGCCCTGACCCAGCCGGATGTGGTCCTGTTGGATGTCAAGATGCCGGGGCAGGATGGCCTGGCTACCATTCACCAATTGCATCAGGTGACACCGACCTGCAAAGTGATTATCGTTACCATTTACGACAGCCCCCACCAACGGGCCTGGGCCGAGGCCGAGGGCGCGGTGGCTTTCATCGCTAAACAGGAGCCGCCGGAGCGATTGTTAGCGACGATTCGGGAGGTGTCGGCGATGCCTGAAAAAGATGTAACGTCTCAGGCAGGTTGTCAAATGAAAAAGTTGAAGCGGGGATTAGGGGATTAGGAGATTTTTTGATTTAGGAAAGTGAAGGAGGTTCTCCAATGTCGTCAGGTCGAGTGGAGCCGGCCACAGCCGAGAGCGGAACATTGACCGCTATGTTACAACGGGTGCGGTTAGAGTTCAATACCCAAAACATCGCCACGTTGTTGATGGTGGCCATTGTGGTTGGGTTTGGAACCGGCTTGACTGCCGTTATTTTTATCAAAGCTATCGACTGGGTCACGTATTTTGCCTTCGAGCAGGGGATGCCCCAACTTCTGGCCCCGCTGGGGGGCGCTTGGGTGGTCCTGGTTCCGGTCAGCGGTGCTTTGATTGGCGGGCCGATGATCGCTTACTGGGCCATCGAAGCCAGGGGGCACGGCGTGCCGGAGGTGATGCAGGCCATTATTTTGCGCGGCGGGCGGATTCGGCCCCGTGTGGCCCTGGTCAAGTCATTGACGGCGGCGGTCTGCATCGGCAGCGGCGGCTCGGCCGGGCGGGAGGGGCCAATCGTGCAGGTGGGGGCGGCCCTCGGCTCGACGGCTTCCCAACTGCTGGGGCTAGGCTCCGAACGAACGATAACCCTGGTGGCCTGTGGCGCGGCCGCCGGAATTGCCGCCACCTTCAACGCCCCCATCGCCGGGGTCATCTTTGCGATGGAGGTGATTTTGGGCGAATTTACGACCCACTATTTTGGGATGGTCGTCATCGCCGCCGTCGCCTCCAGCATCGTCAGCCGCCAATTTTTAGGGGATAACCCCGCTTTTGCCGTGCCCACCTATTCGCTGGTTAGCGTCTGGGAATTGCCCCTCTACGCCCTGCTCGGTGTGTTGGCCGCCCTGACCGGCTGGCTCTTCGTCAAAGTGTTGTACGATCTGGAAGATCGTTTCGAGGCGTGGTCCTTTCCGTTAGCCCTCAAACCGGCTGTCGGGGCGATTGGGGTGGGGCTGATTGGCCTGGTCTATCCCCAAGCGTTGGGGGCCGGGCTGACGACGATTGAGCAGAGTTTGAACGGCTCGCTGCCCTGGCTGCTGCTGTTTGTCCTGGTGGTGGCCAAACTGGGAGCGACCGTTTTTACGCTGGGGGCGGGCAACTCCGGCGGCATTTTTTCGCCCTCTCTGTATATGGGGGCCATGCTCGGCGGCGGCTTTGGGTATTGGGTGCATCTTCTCTTCCCGGCCAGCACGGCCACCTCCGGGGCCTACGCCCTGGTAGGGATGGCCAGCGTTTTTTCAGCGGCGGCCCACGCCCCACTGACCGCCTTTCTGATCGTTTTTGAGATGTCGGGCGATTACCGCATGATCCTGCCGCTGATGATTACGGTTGGTTTAAGCACCCTGCTGTCCCAATATCTGAACCGCTACTCTATCTATTCGCTCAAGCTGGCCAAGAAGGGCATCCCCCTGGAACGGGACCGGGATGTGGATGTGATGAAGGGCTTGACGGTCCGGGAAGTGATGACCCAAAATCCTGATGTCGTTCGGGCCGAGATGAGCCTGAAAGAGTTGGCCGACACCTTTGTTCGAACCCGTCACCACGGCTTCCCGGTGGTAGACCGATCCAGGCGACTGTTGGGGGTAGTGACGATGCAAGATTTGGAACAGGCCACGGCCCAAGATTCTGTCGATTCCCTCAAGGTGGCCGATATTGCAGCCAAAGAGGTGGTGGTAGCTTACCCGGACGACCCGCTTTCCAAAGCTCTGCGGGAGATGAGCCGCCGAGATTTCGGGCGCATCCCCGTCGTCGATCCCCAGACTCCCACCAAATTAGTCGGCCTGCTGAGACGCCAGGACATCATCCGGGCCTACCGCCACGCCATTCTCCGCAAGCTGGAGCAGCAACACCAGCGGGAGCAGGTACGGCTGGGGCGGCTGACCGATACCGAAATTTTGGAGTTTGCGTTGAAGCCGTCGATGGCCGCAGTGGGGCAGCATATCAAAGATTTGAACCTGCCGCCCCAGGCCCTTATTACTTCTATCCGTCGTAACGGACAGATTATCATCGCCCACGGCGAAACCTTATTTCAAGCAGGCGATCAGGTGGTCATTATGACCCAACCCGACACGGCTAAAGCGGTGCGTCGAGTGATTGTTGGTTAATTTACTACGTGCAAGGGAGACTACATCAATGTTAAAAAGCTACATCAATCCGTCAGAACAGCGCCAGGCTACCCGACAATTACCCCGGTTGATGGTCGAGGGGTTGCTGCTGGGGGGAACCGGGTTGGGGGTGCTGGCTCTCATCTTCGAGATTGCGGCGGATGCCTTCAGCGTTGCCGCTTACCAAACCCTGCTGGCCATTCACGGTGCAGGCGGTTACCATCAAATCGCCATCGGAGCCTTTATCGTCCTCTCGGCTCTCCTCTTTTTGGGCATTGTGCCGGCCTACAAAGCGGGCGCTTACTTGCGGCCCAACGCCGGCGGCAGCGGCCCGATGGTCGAAGCGATTGGCCCGCCCTGGCTGCGCTGGCTCTCCTGGGTCGGGACCAGCCTTTTTTTTCTGGACGCCATCTTGACTATCATCATCAGTTCCATTTCCGCCACCGACGTGACCATGCTCATTTTGCCGGAGCTGGCCCCTTACCGGATTGCCCTGGCCGAATTTTTCGCCTTTTTCATTATGGTCGTTCTGGTGGCGATGGGGCCGAAGCGGGCCGTGCCGCTGTTCCTGATTGGGGGCAGCGCCTTTACGCTGTTTACCCTCGGTGCGTTGGGTATCGTCGGGGTGACGGCGCTGGGGGACCCGGAGTGGGTCTTTCTGACCGAGGGCATCGTCAATCGCCTGGAGGCGAACGGCGTGGCTGAACACGTCGTCCGGGTTCAGCAGGACATTTCGACCATCGGTATGGTACTCTTTTTCCAACTCTTTCTGCGGTCGATGTCCAGCGCGATGTTAGGCTTCTCCGGCTACGAAGTCATCCCGGCCAGCGGTAAGCACGCCGCCCGCCCCAAATGGAAGGTCATTAGCACGGCCCTGACCCTGGCGGCGGTTTTTCTGATCGGCACCGGCGTGGTTCAACTCTATGCGGCCCAACAATGGAACATTCCGGCCACCGAAGGGTACAGTACCCTGCTGATCGAGTATGAAATCGTAGCGGCGCAGGTCTTGGGCCGGGGCGTCGAGCCGTCCGACATCGAGGTTACTGAGGCTGACCGGCAGGCGGCGACGAATCTCTATCAAAACCTACCGGCTGAATTGGCCTCCGAAAAATTATTAGGCGGGGCGGAGTCCCATCTGGCCACGGAACACGGGCGTCTGTCTGAGTCGGATTTTGTCGAGACGGTTGCGTATGACCTGGCCATCGCTCGCGCTTTGAACCAGGCCATCAGCGGCACGTCGGGTGAAACGTTTCTCATCATCGCCGGGACGCTGCTGGCGATTATTTTGCTGCTGGCGCAAGGGGGCGGGTATGTGGGTGGAGCGGCGGTGGCGGCCAACGCGGCCCGCCTGGGGCGATTGCCCAACTTTTTCGAGGAAGACCGTATCGGCATCGCCGTCATCTGGGGCATCTCGGCCATCCTTATCCCCATCATCCGCCAGGTGGTGGTGGTCGAGTCCTACTACGCCTTTGGTTTTGTCAGCGCCTTCGTCATCACCGGCACCACGGTTTTCTTTGTGCGGGAGGATGTGCTGCGGGAGCGGGGCATCGACCCCGCCTCGGCCGAGGCCCGCTCGCTCCGCTTTGCTGGGCTGCGGGGCATGATTGCCAGCTATATTATGGCCATCGTCTTGGTTACCCAAAAAACGGATGCCCTGCTGGTCATCGCCCTGGCCGGGGCAGCGATCACCCTCTTTCAGTTGTACATTGCCCACGGCAGCTTAAAGCGGCGGACGACAGATGAGGTTCCCCTGCCTGAGTTGCCGCCCGGTGCCAGCAGTGTGGCCTACGAGATGGGCATCCAGCGGGCGCACGATCAGGCCCGGCAGCGGGGCATCGCCGATGCGTTGGAGGAACTCATCGAGTCGGGGGCGATGGCCAAATTCAACGTTGGCCCGGAGCGCATCCGCAAGCTGGTTGCCTATCTGTACAACATCGACCCGGCTCTGTTCAGCCACAACGGGCAACGCCACGAGTATGAACGCATCGAGGAGCCGAACCTGGATTTGGAGAAAACGTACCGGCTGGCTTATGAGCAACGGGAGGAGATTGCCCGGCGCGTTGAGAGCTATTCACACTTTGGCATTTTCACCTTCATCCACAATTACTACGTCAACTGGGTCGCCCCGGAGCATGGCCGGGATGCGACAGCGGTGCAGCGGGCAATGGTGGACATTTTGTTCCCCCTGACCGATCCGAAGGTCATCTGGGCCGAGTTCTGCGCCTTCCAGCCGCAACGCCAGCCCGAACCGATCTGGCAATTTAGCCGCCACCGCTATCTGTGGGCCAAAGATCAGTGGCCCAACCTCAGCGGGCGCATCACCACCATCTGGACGCTCCAGGATTTTGGCCTGGTGCCGAAGGAGTTGGATGTCAAAATGGTTATCACCGTGGCCGATGGTAAACAGTACCGGCAGGTGGAAATCCACACCCACCCGACGGGAAATGGGCTGGATGTGGAGAAGGAGATTATCGAATAAGAGTGGAATTGGCGGGGATTGGGGGATTGGGGGATTGGAAATCAAAACACAAAATCCTCTAATCCCCTGATCCCCGCCTAAGATGGGGGCCTCAAGTCAATTCAGGCATACCTTTTCGTAGGGTAGCTCTGCATTTGAGCGTGGACAAGACAAAAAGCCGCTTTTTTCGCTCTAGCCAAGTCCGTGACTTGGCGATTCTGAGCCGGAAACGCCAGTCACGGACTGGCTTCGCGCTAAACCACGATGTTGTGTAGAGCCACCTTTCGTAGCCGAAGGCGAAGAAATCCCTGTAACGCTCGTTTGTTACCAGCGGTCTCAGGGATTTCTCGCTTGAAATGACAAGAAGGTTGAGCAGGTACGGATTAATTAGCGCAAGACAGCCAGCAACACCCCGGCGGCCACGGCAGAGCCGATGACGCCGGCTACGTTGGGGGCCATGGCGTGCATCAGCAGGAAGTTTTGCGGATCTTCGCTGAGACCGACCTGATGGGCCACCCGGGCCGAGTCGGGCACGGCGGAGACGCCGGCGGCACCGATGAGGGGATTGATCTTTTCTTTCAGAACGGCATTCATCAGCTTGGCGAACAGCACGCCGGAAGCCGTCGCAATCATGAAGGAGAAGGCACCCAGCGCGAAGATGGCCACGGAGCGGGGCGTTAAGAAGGTGCTGGCCTGGGTGCTGGCCCCGACCGTCATCCCCAGCAGGATGGTGACGATGTCGATCATCGCATTGCGGGCGGTACGGGCCAGCCGCTCGGTCACGCCACTCTCTTTGAGCAGGTTGCCGAAGAAGAGCATACCCAACAAGGGCAACGCCCCCGGCACGATAAAGAGACAAACCAACAGACCCATGATAGGGAAGATAACCCGCTGTGTTTTAGAGGCCAACTGAGGCGGCGGCATACGGATCAACCGCTCTTCGCGGGACGTCAGCAAGCGCATAATCGGCGGCTGGATGACCGGAACCAAAGCCATATAGGAGTAGGCCGAGACGGCGATAGCCCCCAACAAATCCGGGGCCAACTGTGAGGAGAGAAAGATGGCCGTCGGCCCGTCCGCCCCACCGATAATGGCGATGGAAGCGGCAGCCTGCATCAACCGGGTTTGAGCATCCAGAATGCCTTGGGGGTCGATGGAGAGACCCAGCGCCGGGACAAAAGTCCCTAGCAGGATAACCCCAAAAAGCGTCCCAAAGACGCCGACCTGCGCGGCGGCCCCCAACAGCACCAGTTTGGGCCGGGCGATCAGGCTGGAAAAGTCGGTCATCGCGCCGATGCCCAGAAAGATCAGGGGCGGATATACCCCGGAGGTAACCCCGAAGTATAGATAGTTCATCACGCTGCCCTGTTCATAAATACCGATCTGTAACCCCTGCTGGCCTGCCTCCGGCAGGGGAATGGGGATGTTACCAATCAGCATGCCGAACCCAATCGGCACCAGCAGCAACGGTTCATAATCTTTTGTAATCGCCAGGTAGATAAAAATGCAGCCAATAATAATCATGACTATGTTACCCAGCGAGACATTGGCAAAGCCACTAAGTTCGAGATATTGTTGTACTGCTTCCAAAGCAGAACCTCCCTCTACGCCATCATAGTTTATTCAGCTTTTATTCAAACGTAACCAGAACTTCGCCCTGTTGCACGCTCTGCGATGGCTCGACCAATACCTCTTTGACTTTGCCTTCGACAGGTGAACTAATGACGGTTTCCATCTTCATGGCCTCGATGATGACGACCGGGTCATTCTCTTTGACCGTATCGCCGACCTTAACCTTGACATGCTGGACGACGCCGGGCAGGGGGGAGGTCACGCTTTTAGCATCGACGGCTCCGCCGGCGGGTGGGGCGGCGGCCGGTGCGGCGGCGGCCGGGGGTGCGGCGGCCGGGGGTGCGGCGGCGGGAGGGGGAGCGGCCCCGGGCGGGGCCTGGCTGTAGA
>CAZWZZ010000306.1:0-7065 GCA_964638395.1 uncultured Caldilineaceae bacterium | reverse complement strand
AATCCTTTGGCTTCTGCTTAAGCAGTGATCGGCTTTTTCACAGGTGTCGGTTTCAGCCAGGGCATGTGACACACCTTATCCAGGTGAGCTATAATTTCTTCCGGGACACCGTCGATCTCCTCGATCTCCAACCAGCGTAGCCGTTCGGTCGCCGGAATAACTTGATGTACGTCTTCCAGTCTCGTTTTGGCTTCCCGTAGTTTGACGTTAAATCGTGCCCCCAACTGTCCTAAAACCAAGTTATTGTATCGGAACGTAGCCCGGCCATCTTGACGCTCGTAGGCATAGCCATGATCCTCCCACTGTTCTTGTTCATTTAACCGTTGTAACTTACGAAATTTCATTTTGTCTCTCCTCTCAGGTCGGCAATGATTTGCCGGGCCGCTTCGAGTTTATCATCTTCAATAATCACTACGCCTACATCGCTAGATAGGAGAAGTTGTAAGTCTTCTTCTTGTTCATCGTCCCGGTTGACCTTCAGGAGCGTTCCCACTTGAAACAATAGTTTGTAATGGCGGGCAATATATTCTTGAAGGGACATATGTTCCTCATAGGTGGCTTGGATGTGAGTATCAATATTACTGACCAGGGTTTGTTGTAAAGCCTCAGTCCTCAATGTGAGCGGTTTAATCCCTTTGGCTTGGAGCAGGCGAATTTCAACCAGTTCGTGAACAACTTGACTGGTGGCATAACCACTTGGAAAGTCGATAATCTCCTGCCAGAGAGAAACACCCTCCCGCTCCCAGTCAGCTTGAATGATTTTCAGGTATTGCTCAATAGTGTGGATGTCCTTTTCGGTGATTCGATAGCGGGCGACAGCCACCGGATCAAGTTTAGCCAATACCTCCCGATGCTTTTTTGCCAACGCGATGCCCCCGGAACAAGTTTTTGAATGATTCAAGTGTAATGATAATTTGCGATTTATACAAAAAAAGGTCGTGTCATTAAGCGTGGTCGTTCTGTATACACGGATAATGAATTGATCGCTGACCGTGGGGAGCGGCTTATCTTTGACAAATCAGACTCGGCGTCGTATAGTGCGATATGTTTTCAGACTCAACCAGGTGAACCGACATGCTACCCCAAAGCCACGTCACGTATACCGTCGCCGCGTTCGATCTGCTCAAGGAGCGGGTCCCGGCCCTCCGCCAGGTCGATTATCGCCTACTGGCTCTGGCGGCGATGGGGCCGGATTTGATCGACAAACCACTGGCGGCCCTCTACTTTTACCGCCGTTACAAGGCGGCGGTGCTGTTTGCCCACACCCTGCTGGCCCATCTATTGGTGTTTGGCTGGGTCGTTCGGAAACGGCCCCACTGGTGGCCCTATCTGGCCGCTTTCAACGGCCACGCCCTGCTCGACCGGCTGTGGCTCTTTCACGATACCTGGTATTGGCCGCTGCGGGGTTGGCGATTCCACGTCTGGGGCAAGCGGGGCAGCGAACAGGCCGACATCAAGCTGGCCTACTGGTACGCCTTCACCCGCCGCCCGGAGTTGTGGGGCTGGGAACTGGGCGGCCTACTGGCCGGGGCCTGGTTTGTCTGGCGACACCGGCTCTATCGTTGGGATCGGCTGTGGCATCTGCTCCGCACGGGAAGGATAGAATGACGGTAACGATTAAGGCTAATCTTGACCAGCATCCTGAGTAGCCGGCGTGAAACGAAGGCGTATCGAAGAATGTGGGTCACCTGAACAGTTATGGATAGAAGTAGAATGAAGTTTACTACCGACATCACGTTGGCCCAGGAGTTGGATGCCAACGATCAACTGGCCCCTTTCCGGGATGAATTTGTCATCACCGATCCCGACCTGATCTATCTGGATGGCAATTCGCTGGGTCGCCTGCCAAAACGGGCCATTGAGGTGATGCGCCAGGCCATCGAAACGGAATGGGCCGAACGGCTGATTCGGGGCTGGAATGAGGGCTGGATCGACACCCGGAAGCCTACCGCCTCAACCGCGCCCTGATTGAAGCTGACCCGGAGGCTGATCCCCCCGCCGTCCGGGTCATCCCCGATTTTCGGGAGCCGGACAACCTCCGCCTGGGCGTGGCCCCCCTCTACACTACCTTCACCGACATCTACCGGGCGCTAGCGCGTCTGCGAGAGATTGTCGAGATGGGGCTGTATGAGCAATTTTCGACAGAGCGGCGGGGAGTGACGTAGGTTCGTATTGCCCCTGTAGGTTTTGTATTGAACCTGGGCCGGCTCGCCATAAGTGGCCTCGACCCGGTTGATGGCGGTTAGGGCGTCGAGCGCCTCAACCTGCCGCTCCGCCACCACCTCACCCCTGGTCAAGACGCGCACCTGATAAAATCGTGTCACCGTGAGTTTGCTTTACTCTTGAGGAGTATGGTACTATTTTCAGTAGACCGCAGCATCCTGAGTAAACCGAGGCACGAGGTTGTATCGAAGGGTGCAATTGCGGTCTACTGATTTTAACCTACGTTTAACGGGTAATCACGCTGAGAGTTATGACAACACTCTTTATCGCTTGCGGGGCTTTAGCCAAAGAAACCAAGCAGTTAATCGACAAATATGGCTGGCCGGTGGAGCTAAAGGCGCTGCCGGCCCTCCATCACGCCACGCCCCACCGCATCACCGAGGATTTGGACAAGATGCTGGCCGCGATCCGGGCCGATTACGACAAGGTCATCGTGGTCTATGGCTTTTGCGGCGCGACGGGCATCGACGAGGTGTTGGCCAAACATAACGCTGTGCGGATCAGCGGACCCCATTGCTACGAAATGTACGCCGGGGCCGCCCAATTCGAGCAGTTGATGGCCGAGGAGCCGGGCACTTTTTTTCTGACCGATTGGCTGCTGCGGGCTTATGACAAGGCGGTGCTGGCCGGACTGGGGTTGGATAAGTATCCGGAACTGGCTCCGCTTTATTTCGGCAATTATAAGCGGCTGGTCTACCTCAGCCAATTCCCGGAGCCGAAACTGTTGGCCAAAGGCCAGGCCATCGCTGATTCGATGGGCTGGCGCTTCGAGCATCGCCCGGTCGGGTATGGCGCTTTGGAAACGCGGTTGGTGGCGTTGATGGAGGCTTAGGCGTAAGCTAAGCTCTCCCGCACGCTGACGGTGGTGGCGTTGCGAGCCGGTAAAATCGAGGCCAGCGTGGAAATAACCAGGATGATGACCAACCAGATGAGGACCGCGCCGACATCGTAGCGGTAATCGAGGTTGGCATCGAAAAGGGCGATGCCCAACGCATTGGCCATCGGGCGGCCCAGAATGAAGGAGATAGGGACCACCACGGCCCAACTGATTAGCCCTTGCAGTACCCCCTCCATCATAAACATCCCCAAGATGATCCCCGTTCGGGCGCCGATGGCCCGCATCACCCCGATTTCGCGGGTGCGCTCTACCACGCTGATCGACAGCGCCCCCATCAGGCCGATGCCGCCGACGATGGCCATAATGATGGCCAGCACCAGCAGCATGGTGATGATAACGGCAAATTGGTTGTCGGCATTGCGTCGCAGCTCGATGACGGTTTCGCTGTTCGTCACATCCACGCTGCGGCTTTCGTACAGTGATTTTAGTTGGTCGGTTACGGCCTGGGCGTATGCTTCGCTGTGGCCCTGGGTGCGGATACGGATTTCATCCCCGGCGTTGTACTGTTTGGTAGCAGCGGAAACGGCCTCCAGATTGGCGTAGATGGGGTCGGTCTCGCCCACGCTGCTGAAGATATTTTCGTAGAAACCAATCACCTGCCAGGAGTCGGCCCCAAACTCGCCCAGATCGAGCTTGATAGTGTCGCCGATGTTGATGCCGTTCTCCTGCGCCGTATCGTAGCGGATGACCACCGCCGGGCCGTCCGCCGGGGACAGCCAGCGTCCGGCCACGATCAGCGGCGGACGGTACAGCTCGCTGCCGTTGGGGATGCCGACCAACTGCGCCCCGATACCCGCCTCTCGCATCCGCTGCCCCTCCTTCAAAATCGAGGCCCCGTGGCTAAACCAGGCCTCGGCATAGGCCACGCCCTCTAGCCGTTCGGCCAGGTCGGTCACATAATCAACCCGCTCATTTTCATCAAAGGTAATCGTCGTATCGAAGTTGAAATTGGCGAAAATATTGTCCAGAGTCAGGTCGATGGAAGCCGACAGGCTCATAACGGCCAGAAACATCGTCCCGGCCAGGATCAAGACGCTTTGGGTCAGAATCAGGCGGCCCTTGCGCCGAAAGAGATTGCCCAGTGTCAGGGCATACGGTCCCGACAGATAGCGGGCGCTGAACCGTTCGATGGTCTGATCCAGCCAGCTACTCCCGAAGTCGCTACCGATGCCGTAAGTGCCGATGGCCTCGCGCACCGTAATGGCCGCGCCCCGCAACACCGGCAGCAGCCCGGCCAAGATGGGCACGCCCAGCGCAGCCACCACCTGCAAGGCGACCGCTTCCGGCGAAATTTGGAACTGCTCATAGTCGATGTTGAACAGGTTGAGGAAGTAGCGGGTGGCGACAAAGGCCAAAAACGCCCCCAGCGGCAAGGCGATGAACAGCGACAGCAAGCCGTAGACCATCACCCCCGACAGATAGGTTTTGATGATCTGCCACCGGGTTCCGCCGATGGCTTTGATGATGCCGATTTGGTTGATTTGTTGGGTGATGACCCCCATCAGAGTGTTGAAGACCAGGACGACGCTGGCCCCCAGGGAGACAGCGGCCATAATTTGTAGCACCAGGTTGATACCGGCCATCAGAAATTGGCCCCAATGTTCGTTGGGGTTCTGGTAGATGGTCACGGCCACGCCAATCTCCTCCTTCGAGAGACGGTCTTTGATGTCGGAGGCGACGGTCCTGGCCTGGTCGGGGCTGTAGGGGGACACGCGGACGAGGATTTGGGTGAACTCGCCGCGAGGAACGCCGAACAGTTCCATGCCCTCGGGGTCGGTGAAGAAAACGGCCGGGCCGCCAAAGGCAGGCGGCGGCACGAAGTTGTGGCGTAGTTTGCCGTTGATTGTTCGCGCTTTGGGCCGGTCATCCACTTCAAAATAGACCGTATCCCCCAGGTCGAGGCCGAAATGTTGGCTGGAGAGACGTTCGATGCCGACCTGGTCGCCTTCGGGCCATTTGCCCGCTTTGAGGGGGAGCAGCTCGTAGGTCTGGGCTTCATAATCCTCCCGCATAATCAGCCAGCCCGTTTCCCAGGGCCCGTCCGGCTCGGTTTTGTAGCGGATGGTGGTGAAACTGCCCAGAGCAATCTCTTCGACCCCCTCGATTTTGCTCAGGCGGTGGGCTGTATCCTCAGTGATGTTTCGGGTCAGGCCCATCGTGAAGTGGGCGGGGATGGTGGCCCGGTGCGCGGCATTCATACCCGCGACCAGTTGATCCGACATGCCGAAGGTGGCCCCGATAGCGAAGACGCCGGCGGTAATGCTGATAACGGCCAGGATCGTGCGGATTTTGTTGTGCCATAGGTCGGACCAGACCTTGTACCAGATGACGCTCATTTGGAGAGAAATTGGAGTTTAGAAATGAGAAAAAAGAGTAACTACTTGGGTAGATTTCTCGGCTTTCGCCTCGAAATGACATACCTGAGCAGTGACATTTCTCATTTCTAAGGTTTCACTTCTAATTCTACCCTCTGTCGTTCAGCCAGCAGGGCTTCTGTCTGTTCCAGAACATCGTAATCGGTCACATCGGGCGCTTCGGCCATGATGGGGAAGGGAGTGGCCTGGGCGGCCTCCGCACATTTGGGGCACACGGCGCGGGGCGGAAACATGGCGTAGCCGCACGTCCGACAGACATCCCCCTCTAACTTATACCGTTGGTTGTTGAGTCGCCAGTGGCGCACCAGATCAACACTCATAATAATAGAAAACCTCCGTGTGGAAAAGAATAATGATGTTTATTGAACCGGCTCCCAGCGCAACTGACGGCTCTGCCACCACAGGGCCGGGAGGCGGCGGATTTTGTCCCAGCGGGTCAGATGGGCGCGGCGGTTGAATACGTCGTAATCGTGGGCCTCGATATCTTCAAGAATGGCCTGGTAGAAGTCGGTGGCCGCAACGATGGAGAAACGTCCTTCGGGAGCCAGCATCGGGATGCCGGGCCGGGATTCGACGTAGAGACGGCGGTTGCGGTCTATTTGAAAGCGCATAAAGTTGCGCCAGCGGTCGGTGACAACGCCCCGCTCGATGTCGGCTTCAGACAGGCCAAAGGTCTCTAGCTCCTCCTGCGGTAGATAGAGCCGGCCTCGCTTCCAATCTTCGGCAATATCTCGCAGAATGTTGGTCATTTGCAGGGCTACGCCCAACCTGATGGCATATTGGATGGCGTCTTTCGTGTAGAAATTGATAATATACATACTCATCAAACCCACAGTGGAAGCCACACCATAACAATAATTAGTCAACTCTTCAAACGTTTCGTAACGACTCTGGTGCAGATCACGAGCCACGCCGTCAATCAATTGTTCAGCGTAGCGGTGGGGAATGTTGTAGCGGGCGCGGGCATCGGCCCAAGCCACAGCTACCAGGTTATCCTGCGGCGGTTCCCACGTCAGCGCCGCACGTCGCCACTCGGCCAATGCTTGGGCCGCGTTTTCACTGGGGTGATCCACCAAGTCGTCGGTGGTGCGGCAAAAGGCATAGAGCGCCCTCACAGCCTGACGCTTGCCTGTCGGCAACAACCTCGAAGCCAACGAGAAAGATTTGCTGTGCCAGGCTGTCATCTCTTCGCAATGAGCATAAGCCTGCTCCAATATTTCTTCCCGGCAGCTAAAGGCCGTGTCGTCGGGGTGAGGCCGGCTGGCTTCATGAGCCAGAGCCAGCAATGGACTTTCCCAATCGCGGGTTTGCAGAGTCATAAAGCTGTATCTCCTGTGTTTTTCTCGGCTGCGTAACTTCTGTGCGTCTTAATTTGGTATAATACTCCCCAAAGATTAACTTGAAGTTAATTTGTCCAGGTTTTGTATCTATTTTGTTTATGTTTTGAGAGGGTTATCTTTTTTCAGAATTTAGCCGGGTATGCTAGAATTGCAACCATGACCTTTACCTCGCCCACCGAAAAATATAATTATGTCAACGATATGTTCGCCCGGATTGCCCACCGCTATG
>CAZWZZ010000305.1:0-7115 GCA_964638395.1 uncultured Caldilineaceae bacterium | reverse complement strand
TGGCCGTGCAGGCAAACCTGCCCCCGGTCGGGCGGCAACAACCCGGCCAGCAGCCGCAGCAGCGTGCTTTTGCCGCTCCCGGAGGGGCCAACGATGACCAAAAACTCTCCCGCTCTGACTGAAAAGGAAATATCCTCGATGACCGATAAGCGGCCCTGCCGGGTGTCATACTGTTTGTGGAGATGGCTGGCCTGGAGGGTCGGTTGGGTCGTCATCTACTCCTCGACGAATTGATTCGTATACAACGCCTCGACCTCGACCGGCGACTCGATCAGGCCGGTTTCGGCCATAAAATCGACCGACTCGCGCCAGGCATCGGCGGAGGAAAGCCCCGGTTGCTCGCTGCGCCACAGATCAAGCGAGGCGTTGAGGACGGCCCGTTGGGCGGGAACGTCTTCGTCCGTCATCTCCGGGATAACCTCTCGCACGATCTCGAAGGCGTCGTCGGGATTGTCAATGGTGTCCTGTAAGCCTCGCAGCGTAGCCTGCACCAGCCGCCGCACCAGATCGGGGTTTTCCTGGATGACGGTTTCGTTGGTGATGAGGCCGTTGGAGACGAGATCAATGTAATCGGAAACCTCGATCACGTTGACCTCCTCGCCCGCTGCCGTCAGTTGGATCGGTTCGTTGGTGATGTAGACCATGGCCGCATCCACCTGTTCCTCGCTGACGGCTTCGGCCTGGGTGAAGCCAATTTCGGCCAGATCAACCGTTGATTCATCAACATCGGCAGCGTAGGCCAGCGCCTTCCAGGCCACGTAGGTCGCTCCAAACAGCCCCGGCACGCCCACCGTCTGCCCGCTGACCTGGGCCGGGGCGTCGATGCCCGTCTCCGCGAGGGCCATCAAAGCCACGGGGAAACGGTCGTACCACTCCATCACGTAGACCACCGGCAAGCCCTGGGAGCGGGCCAGGATGACCTGGTCGCCGCTGGCCACGGCAAATTGTCGCTCCCCCTGCGCGGTCAGGGCCACAAAATCATTCTCAAAGCCATACTCTAACTCGACATTTAGCCCCTCATCGGCATAGAAGCCTTTGGCCTGGGCCACGTAGAAGGGGGCAAATTGGACGTTGGGGATAAAACCAACGCCGACTGTGACCGGTTCCAGCTCCGGCGAATCAATGATGGCGGTTTCCGCTTCAGTTGCAGCGTCACTTTCAGTTTCGGCTGCGTCCGTTTCGGTTTCGCTCTCAGCCGCCGCTTCTTCATTATCAATCTCAGCATTAATCTCAGCATTAATCTCAGCATTTTCAGCCGGGGCTTGCGGGGCCTCGGTACTTCCCCCACAGGCCGCCAGGAGCAGCAGGAGCAGCATCGTGATAAAAATCAACAGTTTACGCATTTCTAAATTTCAAACCTTTCTGTAAGAATTGAAAGCTATCAGGAAAAATAATAAGCGAGTAGGTTCTACCAGGTCCGTGACTTGGCGGGTTACTGGGCCAAGAGCGCAAGTCACGGACTTGCGGTGAGCGGCCCAACAATCAGGTCAAACCCCTGCGTCTCACCCATTGCGCCAATGCAGCAGCCGCTTCTCCAGGAGCGCGACGAGACCGTACAGCGACACGGCTACGATAACCAACGACAAAATGGCCACAAACACGAGCGGCGTGTTGAACAGCCCCCGGGCCTGGTTGATGAGAAAGCCCAGACCCCGGTCCGCCCCGACGAACTCGCCGACGACCGCGCCCACCACCGATAGGGTGACGCTCACTTTGAGGCCACCCAACAGCACCGGCAAGGCCGCCGGCACTTCGAGCATGGTGAAGAATTGCCAGCGGTTGGCCTTGAGGGAACGCATCAAATCCTTCAAATCCTCATCAACAGCGCGGATGCCGACGATGGTGTTGACCAGGGCCGGGAAGAAGACGATCAGGGCGCAGATAAGCACCTTGCTCAGATAGCCGGAGCCGAACCAGATAATCAGCAGGGGGGCGATGGCCACGACCGGCACCGATTGGGAGGCAACGAGATAGGGGGCCAGCAGACGCTCCAGCGGGCGGCTTTTGGCCAGGGCGTAGCCGAGCAGCAGGGCCGTCGTCAGGCCCAGGCCCAGACCGGCAAAGATGGCAAACAGGGTGGCCTGGGCGTGATGCCACAGCGTCCCCTCGAGAAAAGCGTGGCTAAACGAGGTGGCTACGGCTCGGGGGGAGGGCAGGATAAAGGTGGGGTACTCCCCAAGCCAGATGACGGCTTCCCAGAGCAGCACAAACAGGGTCAACACCACCGGAACCAGCGCCACATCGAGGCGAACGGGCCAGCGGGTCGGCCACCAGGTGGACTGTCGGCGAAGATATCTTGTCGAATTTTGTATGTGGGCGATTTCTTGCATGCTTTGATCTCCAGACAATAAAAAAACCCCGGTCTGTAAATAGACTCGGGGCAGGGGTAAACAACCTCAAACAACCATACATTCCAAAATAGCACGACATCCCTAACAAAAAAACCGAAGGCAAAAGAGCCTTCGGGATGTTGGCAAGACGTACATCAATTGATGCATGGTCAGTAAACATAGCCTCTGAAACCTCTCGTTGATAATGACGTGTCGGATAAACATATCTTACCACACGTCGAGAGAGCGGTTTTATAAACAGCTATGTTTACAGCAACCTTCTACCATCCAGACTATACGGTCGGCTCTGGAGTTGCACCAGATCGTGCTGAATAAACAGCTCGCGGGCTTGGGGTGATGACCACCCACTCACCGCCGGTCGGGAATTGCTAATCAGCTCACCCTGCCCCGAAGGTTATGATCTTAAATTTGATTACGATTATAGGGGATTATGGAGTTTGTGTCAAGTATAAATGAAGGGGGGTGCGTCCCAGAATTTAGGCGACTTTTGTAAAATTTGGGACGCACCCCGAAGATGTTGAAAATTACTCCGCCGCTTGCTGCGCCTCGACATCGACGCGCCATTGGGCCACCGGATCACCCGTCACCGGGCTGATGACCGGCTCTATCCATGGTTTGTACATGCGGACGTAGGTGTAGTAGTAGATCGGGGCAATGGCTGCTTCCTCTTCGATCAAGATTCGTTCGGCTTCTTCGTACATTTCCAGGCGTAAATCCTGATCCGGCTCGAAGGCGGCTTCTTCGACCAGGGTATCATACTCTTCATTCGTGAACTTGGCGTAATTTTGGCCACTCTGCGAGTTGAAGACCTCATTCAGCCAGTTGTTGCTGTCGGGATAATCGGCGCACCAGCCCAGGCGGTACACGTCGGGCTTCTCCGTGTCGGGGGCATCCGGCACCAGCGTATCCAGATAGACGGCCCACTCTTGGTTCTCGATGGTCAACTGCATCTGGGGGAAGGCTTCCTGCCACATAGCCTGCACAGCCTGGGCAATCTGGGCGTGGCTCTCGGAGGTGTTGTGGCCCAGGGTGATGTCGATGCCTTCTCCTTCGGGATAGCCAGCCTCGGCCAGTAAAGCCTGAGCCTCCTCCAGCCGGCTGGCGTAATCACCGACCAAATCGGCCCCAATTTCCATATTATCGGCCACGTTCCCGAAAATGCCGGGCGGGGCGAAGGAGTGGGCCGGAACCTGATCCCCCTTGACCACGTTGTCGATCAGGCTTTGGCGATCAATGGCCATAGCAAAGGCTTTCCGCACATTCACATCATCAAAGGGCGCTTTGGAGTTGACAAAGCCGTAGTAGTAGGTGCAGGTCTGGGGAGCGATGAACAGCTCTTCGCTCAACTCGGCATCGGCCCGGATACGATCCATATCGGGCAGGGGCGGTCCCCAGCCGGGCGGTGAGGCCATCAGGTCGATCTCATTGTTTTCATACATAGCCATCGCGGTGGAGGCTTCCTGAATGATCGGCCCGCCGAACAGTTCGATCTGCACGTCATCGGCATTGACCCAGAGCGGGTTCTTTTCGATCATAATCGAGGCCCCGTGGGTCCATTCCCGCAGGGTGTAGGGGCCGTTGGTCACGATCAGACCGGCCTCGGTCCAGTTGTCGCCCCACTCTTCGATAGCCTCCGCCGGGACGGGGTAGGCGTTGGAGAGGGCCACAATCGAGGGGAAGTAGGCCGCCGGTTGCTCCAGCGTAATCTGTACGGTAGTCTCATCGACCGCTTCAACGCCAAGTTCGGCCATCAAATCTTCAAACTCTTCACTGGTCGGATCGGTCGTATTCAACGTCTCGGCCCCTTTGATCGGATACAGCACATAGGCATAGTCCGAGGCGGTGTTCGGGTCAATCGTGCGGGTGATGCCGTAGACGACATCGTTGGCATCGACCGGGCGGATCGCTTCAAACTCACCGGTGTTGGGGTCACGGTGGACCCATTCGATGTCATCCCGCAGGTTGAAGGTCCAGACCAGGCCATCATCGGACACTTCCCAATCGGTGGCCAGGGCCGGTACGACGTTGGCCTCCTGGTCGAATTGAGTCAACCCCACAAACATCTGGCGCACGAAAAAGTTGGAGGTGGTGTCGGTCACCAGGGCCGGGTCGAGCGTCGGCGGCTCGCTCCCGACGACGGTCCGCACCGTCACCCGGTCGGCGTCCGGGTCGGCGGCTTCGACTTCCACCTCTTTGACCACCTCTTTGACCACTTCGACGGTCTCGACGACGGTCACGGTTTCACCCTCCACCTCTTTGACCACTTCGACGGTTTCAACCACCGTCACCGTCTGGGGCTGGGCGGCCCCACAGGCAGCGACAAGGCCGAGCATGACCGTCGCCACGAATAGCAAGACAGCTTTCTTAGAAAACAACATACGATCCTCCTTTTAGGAAACTAATGAAGTAGATTTGGCACATTCTACGTCAATCAACGTCGGCAGACAAGATTTATCGACATCAACTACCGATATTGAGGAGCCGGACGCCGTCGCTCCAGGTTTGCCCACCGTCGGTGGAGCGGGTGGCGTAGAGGCCGGTATTCAGGCTGCGCCGTTTTTGCCAGGTGACGAATAGCACACCATCGGAGGCGATGGTCAATTTCGGATTGACCGTTCGTTTGGTGGTGTCGTCGATGCGTACCGCCTCGCTCCAGCTCCGCCCACCATCGGTCGAGCGGGCAAAATAGAAGGTGTAGCGGTCGATGTTGCGCCAGTTCTGCCAGACCACGTATAGATTTTGGTCGTCGTCGATGGTCAGATGAGGATTGAACAGCCGGCCCACCCCGCTGTAAATCCTGGTCGCCGGTCGCCACGTTTGGCCCCGGTCAATCGACGAGGTAAAGTGGAGGGTAGCGCTGCCGTGATCATTATCGACTTCAACGACGTACCGGTTGCCGATATGATCGGCAATAACGCTTCTGCTTCTGAAATTAGCGGTTATCGAATGAACCGGGAAAGAGGCTGATCCGGCTGAGGGCGTCCGGGCGGAGTCTCGACGTAACTGTAGAGGCGGGGCGATTTCAAAATTCTCTTCAACGATAATCCGGTCGGCGATAGCGACATCGATAATTTTGTGTTGAATGACGGGATGTTGGGCGCTGTTGCCGGTGGGTGGTCCGGCGCTCGCCTCGATGTTGGCAATAAAAGGAAATTCATAAGCAGCCTGCTTGGCCAGGCGCAACCCATTGGCATCGGGGCTGGCCGTTTCCTCCAAAACGATAGCCGCTTCCAGCGTTTTTTTAGCCGCCACCAATGGGACTGATGGTTCGGATGAGGGGATTTTATAGAAAAGATGGGCGACCGTGAAACCGCCGATGAGCATAAACAGTAGGCTCAAGGCCAAAAGCGGCTGCCAGCCCATCTGCCGACCAAGTCCGAATTTTAATGCCTCGCCTCTCCCCTGCCGGGCGGCGGTTGATGGCAGCCCCGCCAAAGTCCGGCCCGACAACTTTTCACGGGCGGCCTGGTCAGTAGGCAGGCTTGATAATGCCTGGGAAAAGAGGCTTTCCATTTCTCGCAGCCCCGCCACCTCTGCCGCGCAGACCGGGCAGCGAGCGATATGGCGGGCCACGGCGGGCGACGCCTCACCCTCCACATAGGCCAGCAAATCCCCTTCTTGAATCTCAGTCGGGGCCAGACAACGCTCACCCATGCTGCCCTCCCTGTCCGTTCTGGTGATGCTGAACAGTCCGCCTGCTGGGGGTCATTCCATTGTTGGCGTGATGAGCCAAAGCCCGCTTTGCTCGTTTGAGAATACGCTCCTTGATCCGCCGCACCGTTTGCACGTCCGGGAACTGCTGCGGGTATTGCTCGGCAATCTGGGCCGGGGTCAGGCCATATTCGAAGGAGAGGGCCAACACAGATTGCTCCTGGGGGTCGGTCACGTAGGTCGCTACCCACCGCCGGACCAACTCCAGCAGCCGCTCCCGGTCGATGCGGGCCAACACCTCCTGCTCGCTCTCCGGCTGGTGGAGGATCAACTGCTCCGGCGCGTTCAAACGAGCCTGGATTTTTTGGCGACGCTGAAGCCGCCGTTCATAATCCCGCAAAACGCTGATGGCACACTGTTTGAGATAGTTGAGCAAAGCCCCGACGTGATCGAACCGTTCCGTAAGCGGTCGAGAGGATTTTCGCAAGACGCGCCAAAATTTGGGCCAGGCTTGGGGACCGATCTCTTCGGCCTCCTCACGGGATAAGGTCGGGGTGCAGCCATAAATCCAATGCAGAATTAGATTTTTGTATTGATTATCAATCGCCGCCCAGGCCCCCGGCTCTTGCTCTTCCAGCGCACGCCGAAACAGCTCGAAGCAGTAGCCGGTTTCCTCGGAGCGGGGCCGCCCCGACTCGGCCTGACAGCCTTCGATAACGGTTTTCAGATTGAGTTGACGCAATGAGGGTTCCGGCATAGGCAGATAGTTTGCTTAGGTCTCGGCTAAAAAATATATCCGATTTATCGGGAGATTGGAGTTTGGAAGATTTGTAGTAGAGCGAAGCAGCTTGAGTAGCCCCCCCAAACCGTTATTGGTTTATGCACACCGCCAGGAACAGGAGCCAGCGTCTCGAATAGACTGAGTGTAACGAGGTCGTATCGAAGGGGGCGGCGGTCTACGTAATTTTGCTTTGATTGCCTCATATCCAATCCCCTTATCTCCTCGAATCGTGAGCCGATTGTACCAAATCTGGTGAAAAGTGTCGAATGTTAATAATGTTAGGAGTTACGCGGTTCGCATCCCGAGTAGCCTTGAAAAGGCGTATCGAGGGG
>CAZWZZ010000304.1:1650-7129 GCA_964638395.1 uncultured Caldilineaceae bacterium | reverse complement strand
GGCGCTACTCAACAGCAGCGGCCAGCCGACCCGGAAATGGGGCCGCAGGAAAATGGTCAGGACCAACATATTGGCGCCGACGGCCATACTCATAGCCATTGAGGCCCCGGCGGCGGCGTACAGCGGAATCAGCCAGAAGGCGGTGCTGAGGAACAGTAGCAGAGCCACCAGCGTCGCCCCGAAACGAACCCGGCCTCGCCCAATCACGGTGGCGATGGCGTTCCCGGCCCACAGCGGCCCTGACAGGGGGATGCCCAGGCTGATCCATTTCAGGGCCGGGGCCGCATCGGCATACTCCGCGCCGAAGGCAAACAGGACGCCCCAATCGGCCGTCAGCCACACCCCGACCACGGCCAGCCAGCCCAGCAGCCAACTGTAGTTGACAAAGTTCCTGATCCAGCGCCCCATCTCGGCGGTGCGCTGTTGGTTGTAGAGATTGGTCAGGGTCGGGACCAGGCTTTGGGAAAATTGGGTCAGGAAGAGGTAGGACATCAGGAAGAGGCCGATGGCCAGGTTGGCGTAACCGGCCTCGGCCACCTCGCCGGTCAGGGTTTCCATCATCACCGGGGCGGAGCGGTACAGCACCGCGCTGACCAGGTTGGCCAGAAAGAAGCCGAAGCCGAAGCGGACGTAGGGTTGCAGATAGTCCCAACGGAACATCCACTCGCTGCCCTGCCAATAGGCGGCAGCCCACCACAGCCCGACGACGAAGAAAAAGAACTCCATCAACGTCCAGGCCAGGATCGAGCCGCCGACGCCCAGCCAGGGGTACAAAATCCAGACCAGAATAATCAACACCCACTGTCGCCACGACTGTTCGACCATCCACAGCCCGACCCGGTTCAGTCCTAGCAGTAATTGAAAGGGAACCCAGGCGATGATGTGCATCATCACCCCCAGGCCGATCAGAATGGCCCACTCCAGCCGCATCCACGGACTGAGCAGCAGCACCAAGCCGGTGGCCAGCAGCCCGCACAGCAGACCAACGAGCGTCTTGAAAAGCAGCGTCCGGGTGTAAAGTTGGCGCGTCTCGGCCGGGGAGAGGCCCGACACGAAGCGGCTCATCACCTCCAGCGTGCCCAGATCGCCCAACACCTGGCCCAGAAAAGCGTAGGAGAGGACGAAGGCGAAGCGCCCGTGGTCATCCGCGCCGAGCAGACGGGGGATGGTGAAGACGGCGATGATCTGGCCGACGACCTGGGCCGCTTTGTGCAGGGAGACGGTGGAGAGATTGCGAAGGGCGCTGGGGCGAAATTTGGCCGTGGAGAGATTCATCGCCGCTTGCCGTTCAGCAGTGCGGTCACGCCCCACAGCAGCCCGCTCAACAGCAGGCCGACTAGCCAGCCTCGCGTTCGGCCCTGTAGGGTTTCGAGGAAGGGGCGTTGAGCGTTACGATACCCGGCCAGAGCCGCCACCAGACCCGCCGTACCCACGGTTAGCGCAGCATTGGCCGCCTCATTTTTGTTTCTTTCGCGTAGTAAGCTGGCTCCAACGACTCCCACCGGAGCCAACAACGACCATTTTCGCAGCGGCTTCGGAGCCAGGGCCATACGACTATCACCGGCGAGGCGCTGGAAGGCGGACAGGTGGTGAGTGTGGCTGTGACGATGCTCCCGATCCAGGTCGGCCAGCGGATCCTGGCTCGATCCGGTCAGGGCAGCCAGCCCGGCCAGCCCCACCCCGGCCAACGGCAGCCAACGCCAGGGTGACGGTCGGCGTTGTCGGGCGGGAGGCCAGGCCAGGCCAAGAAACTTTTTGGGTGGCTCGACCGGCTGCCGTTTCAACAGCGGCCCGGCGGCCACCAGCCCCAGCGGCAGCAGCCAATCGAGGTGGTAGCTGCGGTACGGCTCCACATCAAGGGCATAATCGACATCGGCCACGCTTGCGGCCAGCGTCGCCGCCCCCGCCGTGCCCACGAACAATGCTCGGATCAGGGCAGTGATCGGCCCGGCTTTGCTGACGGCCACCGCCGCCGCCGGATAAGCTGCCGCCGCTACCAGGGCGATGGCTTTGGAAGCGTAGGCGGTCGTTGGAGCCGGGCCGTGGCTGTGGCCGTGATGATGGTCGTGATCGTGGTGATGATGGTCGTGATCGTGGTGATGGTCGTGGTCGTGGCTATGGTCGTGATGATGGTCGTCGTCGTGATGATGATGGTCCGCCCCGCCGCCTCTATTTTCCAGAAACGGCAACCCGGCCAGCCCGACAGCGGCCAGCCCCAGCCCGCCCAACTTGAGCGATTCCGACAAAGGCAGATGATCGGCAGCCAGGCCGATGGCACCGGCGGTACCCAGGCCCAGCCCGCTCAGAAAGGTAGGGTTTTGTTGGGGATGGAGCGGCTTCAGGTTGACCGCCCCAATCTGGCCGGGGACGTAGCCCGCCGCCCTCAGCGATTTAGCCAGGGTGCTGATGTAGGTGACCGATTCCAGCGGATCACCGGCGTGGATGGCTCGGAAGAAGCGGATCGAGCAGAGACGAATGCCGGCCTCGGTGGCCAGGTTGACCCAGCGGTCGGAAACGGTGTTCCAATCCTCCTCCAACAGTTCGGCCGGGGTAAATTCGTGGGCCGGGACGACCAAATCGGCCTGGGTCAAATTTTTGACCAGATGCCAATCCCCCCGCTGATGGCGACTTTCGCTAAAGTAGGCACATTTGAGACCGTGCTGCTGCATGGCCCGGATGGTGGTCTCCATATTGAACTCGTGGCCGAGCATCAAATCCCCCTGCACCGCCACCAGCCGCGCCCCCAACTCGGCGGCCTGGGCCAGGGTGCGTTCGATCATCGCCGACTGCATCCAGCTAAAGCCGACGGGCCGGGGCACGGGAGCCAGTTCTGCCTGCCGGGCCAGCTCAACCGCCGCCGGGTCAAAGCCCAGGCCGACTTCGGCCACCGTCGGCAGATCCCCCTTGAAGGAGATTAGCGGGTTGTCAGCGGCGGTGGTCTCGGCCTCGATGTGGGGCAGGCGGGCCTGGAGTTCGGTGGTGACTAAAGCGGCGATTTCCGCCGTTTGCGCTCGCAGGTAGACCCGTTCGGCATCGGCCCCCTGCGCCCGGCTGAGGCGGCCTTTGTCGAGCAGCCGTTGGAGGGTCACTTCGGGGATGGAAAGGTAGATGGCCCCGGCCTCCTGATAGCGTCGCAGCAGAGCCAGGACGCTCTCGGCCCGGTTTTCGCCAGTCGCCCGTGTGGCCACAGCCTGCACATCATCCCAATCGAGCATAATGGAGACGATGACGTTGTTATCTTCCCAGACCCAGCGGTCCAGCAGCCCCTTTAGTGAGGCCAGCGTCCCGGCGGTCATCAATCCGTAAGAAAGTATGTGATGTGGGTTCAATCCGGTACCTCTTTCAGTTCTATTTTACAATGCCCCAGCTATGTCATTTCGAGCAGCCCATAATCCGGGAAAACAGGATTACGCCATCTGCAATGAACAAACACCCTTCGATACACTTCGTTACTCAGGATGCTTGTTCATTAGCAGCGACGATAGGAGCGAGAAATCCCTAAAACCTTTGTATGCCAACAACCATCTCAGGGATTTCTCCGCCTTTGGCTACGAAATGACATAAGAGGGGGAGCAGTTACTCTATTTTTTTAATCGTCACCCCGTCAATCAGCAGTGGAGCCAGGCCGGTATAATCAACCTCGAAGCTGAGGGCCTGGCGACGGGGGTTGTCCACGGTCAGGACGAAGTGATGATACACCCCCGGCTTTGAAAAATGCTCCGGTTGGAGGGGTTGGGTCATCAACTCGTCGAAGTTGTCGGTGGCGGCAACCCGGAGCCGGGCCAGCGGTTGGTCGCCGGTGACGGCTTCGGTCAGCTTTAGCCGGAACGTGACCCGATACGTGCCTGCGTCGTAACTATCGAACGGTCCGTAAATCGCCTTCTGCGGCGGGTCTCGTTGTGGATCGACCTGCCAGGCTCGCTCATCCTCGGCCTCCGCATCGACCACCGGTTGGCCGACGAAGTGGTACAGCTCGGCGGCGTCGTAAGCGTGGCCGGGCCGGGTTTGTTGGTAGAGAACATAGCCCCCGGCGGCCAGTAATAGGACCAGCAGTCCGGTCCAGATGGTCCACAGCCCTCCCCAACCCCCCAGAGGGGGGAGCGTCAAAAATTCTTCCCTCTGGGGAGCCAGGGGAGCCACAGCCAAACCTTCCCCCCTTTGGGGGGCTAGGGGGGCTATCGTAATCGGCTGCTGTCGCCAGCGCCGCCAGGTCAACCCGGCCGCGACCAGCAGAATACTCAGGTAGAGATAGGGCAAGAAGAGGGCGTAGAAAGGATCGGGCGTGAAGCGGATGTCTCCGGCCCGTAGGGTCGCTTGGCCGCTGCTGACGGCCTGGAAAACCGGCGGCGTGCGCCAGCGATCCACGTTACTGTTGAGGAAGGCGTAACGAATCGTGTCCTGCTCATCCAGATCGGCGGGCGTGATGCGTTTGTTAAACAGTGAGCCACCACCCAGCAGCGTAGCCGACAGGCGCAGCAGGTCGGTCTCCGGCGGCACCTCGGCCTCGATTTCCAACGGCCAGATCAGCCGGTAGTGGCCGAAGGGTAAATTGGGCAGCGGCGTCGGGTGGATGATGTCGCCGGGCTGCCCGGACGGGACCAGCCAGCGTGTCTGGCCGTCCTCATTGACCAGGGTGGCGCTCGCCGGATCGGCTTGTGAAGCGAAGATTGTAGTGTATCCGGCCAAATCAGGCAATATTTCAGTCAGCGGCAGCCCGAAGGTTTCTTTATAATGAAGGGCCGGGGAGGATTTATAGGGCAAGTCGGGATTTTGGATGATGACCAGGCCGTGGTAGAGGCTGAGGCCGAAAAGTAAGATTATTAGCCCTCGCCCAATGCGGCGGCTGTAACGCCAGGCCAGGGCCAGCAGCGGAGCCAGCGTGGGCAGGGCCACGACCAAAAAGCGGGGGCCAAGCTCCCAGGCAACCCAGAAGCCACCCGCCACCGCCGTTACCCCCAGCGAGAGGAGGAAGGGCAGCAGCCCCAACCAGTCGCGGCGGCGCTCGCTCAGGCTGCGTTCCAGCAGAAAGGGCAACCCCCACAGCGCGGCGATGTAAATCGGGCCGTAGATGAACAGCCCCCGCTGTTGATCGACCAGCCAGCCGACGCCCCGCAGGAGCCGCTCACTCATCCAGGCCACGTTGTGGAGGGGCGCAGTGATGTCTGCGCGGGCCGGGGCTTCAAAGAGGCTGTTGAACCAGAGCAGGGCGGCGATGGAGAGCAGGGCCGCGCCGAGACCCCACAGGTGGGGCAGCCCCCCTAGCCCCCCAAAGGGGGGTATTTTTTTTTCTTCTCCCCCCTCTGGGGGGTCGGGGGGGGCTGCCCTCCTCCGCCACGACCAGGCCAAAATAAGGGCCAACAACAGGGCCAGCGGCATAAAGCGGCGGTTCAGCCAGGGCAGGGTCAGCAGCGAAAGGGTGGTCATGCTGACCTCGGCCAGGGTGGGCCGGTTGCGGCTGAGGGCTAAATAGAGGATAAGG
>CAZWZZ010000304.1:0-1550 GCA_964638395.1 uncultured Caldilineaceae bacterium | reverse complement strand
GCTGACCTCGGCCAGGGTGGGCCGGTTGCGGCTGAGGGCTAAATAGAGGATAAGGGTAGTCAGCACCGCCCCGCTCAGTTCGGGATAGACCAGGTAGGGGTAGAACAGCAGCGGTGGGGAGAGCATCACCAGCAGCGTAGCGACCAGCGCGGCCCGGCAGTCGCCGCTGAGGTGGGCGGCCAGGTTGAAGGTCAGCATCGCCAACAGGCCGCCCAGTATCGCCTGAAAGAGCAACACCCCAAACCGCCCGCCCAGAGCATAGGCCGGGGCGATCAGCAGGGGCAGGCCGAGGCCGTGATCGAGAATCTGCTGCCCACCGGGGGTGGTCCGAATCTGGGGGGTGATGTCGGGGCTGAGGTAGAAGGCCAGGTAATCCTGTTGGGCGTAGTTGTTGGTCAGATCGAAATCGCCATCGGCAACCAGGGAGTGGGCGGCCAGTAGATAGTGCGGCTCGTCGCCGGTGGCCCGCCAGGTGCGGGCGATGTGGGGCAGGAGAAATAGATAAACGGCCAGGGTAACGAGGCCGACACTCACGGCCAGGGCCGGGGCGTGAGTCAGACTTTCAGCCTTGAGCCAGATTTTAGATTTTTGGGTAGGCTTGGTTGGGACGAAATCAGACGTTGTTTTGACCGGCATAGGGCTGATTGTACTAAAATTTGGGATAGCCACAACATTGTTAAGCTCTCATCGTTACGAAGGCGCAGAGTCGGGGGGATCGGGCGGGGGACGTTTGCTGACCTGGGTTTTGGCCCGGCTGCGACGGCGGCGGATGGCCTGCTGCCAGCGGGGTTGGGCGCTGGCGAAGTTGGCCCCCCACACCTCCTCCGTGGGGTTGACCACGACCAGCGCCTTTTCGTCCGTGCCATAAACGAGGGCCTTGAGATGGGGAATCTCAGCCGGGGTGACGGCGCATAGCAAAACAGAGCGGGGTTGACCGGTGTACATCCCCGTGCCTTCCAGGGCCGTGACGCCCCGTTTGAGGAGGGATAGGAGTTGTTGGCTGACCTCATCCGGTTTATCGGTGATGATGATGGCCAGTTGTTCGTGGCGATGGAGTAGTTCGTCGGGGAGGACCTGGCTGGCGGCGCTGGCCAGATTTTGGAGCAGATCGGCGGGTAAGCCCAGCAGTTCGTGTTGGGCCAGCACCTCGCCCGGCGAGTCACGCAGGTCAATTGTCAAGAAGGCAAACAGAAAAACGGCGAAGAAAAAGAGGGCGACCGCCAGGGCCACCCATTGCCCGGCGATAAAGCCAATCGCGGCGTGGTCCAGAAAATCGGCGATGGAGGTAGCCGGGGTGGGGTGCAGCAGGAGTTTGAGCAGCCAGGCCAGCCCCAGAATCAAGAAGAGCCAGATGTAGTTGCGCCGCAGCCGGCGGCCAATGGCTTCCCGGTTGCCGATGGGAAATTCCGGTGTCAGCAGGCTCTCGACCAGGCGCATGGCCCACTCCTGATGGGGGGCGAAGGGGGGCGTCAACATCGCCGCGAAAAAGTCGGTTTCCATCAGCCGCACCCGCAAGGCCCACAACTCGTAGTAGCGGTAGCGGCGGGACT
>CAZWZZ010000303.1:0-7141 GCA_964638395.1 uncultured Caldilineaceae bacterium | reverse complement strand
CAGTTACGAGGAGCGGGCCAAAAAACGGGCCGTCGATAAGGAAAAGGAAGCGGCCCAGATCACGGCCAAAATCGAGCAGATCGAGCAGGAGTTGGCTAAAGAGCATCAATACCGCACCGATCTGGCCGAGGCCCAGCAAAAGGCCGCTGAGTTGAACAAAACGTTGCAACTGGCCGAAAGTGAGCGGGACCTGTTGCAGGAGAAACACCGGGGCATCAACGAGAAGCAGCGGCAGTTGGATGACCTGCGGCTGCGTCTGAGCGGAGCCGAGGCGGATTTGCAAGAGATGGGTGACACCATCGCCGCCGCCGAGGCCGAAATCGCCCATTATCAGGCCGTGTTGGAACGGCGGGCGGAAATCGAGGCCGGGCTGGCGGCGCTGGAAGCGGCCCGGGCGCAGGTGCAGGATTGGGAGGAGCGGCTCCAGGAGTCGGCCCGCCTTTCCAGCCGCAAGCATGAACTGGATCAGGCTTTCAGCCAGGCCAAAGCCGCCCTGGAAGCGGATCTGCGGGAGGTGCAAACCACCATCAAGATGCTGACCCCCAAAGCGGCCACTATCGACCAACAACAGGCAGACCTGGCGGCGGCGGAAACGGCGTTGGCCGACCTCCAGGCCCTCAGCGAGACGCGGGAGCAGCAACAGACCCAACTGGCCGAACTGAACGAGGAGGCGGCCCGGCTGACGGAGCAGAACAAGCAGCTCAAGGTGGAGATGGAGGAGATCAAGGAGCGGCTGACCCGCCTGCAAGAGGCTGGCTCGACCTGCCCCATCTGCCGCCAAGCGCTGGGCGAGGATCACCAGGCCCAGGTGTTGGCCCAATTTCAGCAGGAGGGCACGACCAAAGGGGATACCTACCGGGCCAATCTCACCCGCTTGAAGGAGATCGACGGCGAGCAGACGGCCCTCAAAAAAGCGGTGAGCCAGGCGGAGCGGCAGTTGCGCCAGTTGCCCACGGCGCAGGGGCGGGTGGCCACTTTGCAGCAGTCGTTGGCCGAGGCCGAGGCTGCCGCCAAAGAGTTAACCACGGTCGAACAGCGACAGGCCACCCTGCAAGAGCGGCTGGACAGCCAGGCCTTTGCCACCGAGGTCATCGCCGAGTTGGAGACGGTCAAGGCGGAGTTGGAGACGCTGGGCTATGATGAGCGGGCGCACAAGGCGGCCCGGCAGCAGGTGGATGAGTTACGGCCGGTGGAGACCGAGGGGCAGGAGTTGGCCCAGGCTGACAAACGGATCAAGGCCGAGGCGACGCGGCTGGAGAAGGAGAAGGCTCGCCGGGAGCGGCTCCTGACCCAGACCGCCGCCGACCGGGAGCGGGTGACTGCGTTGGAAACGGAGACGGCCGGCATCAACGAGTTGATTGCCAAACTCAATCAGGCCAACGCCGAGGTGGACCACCTACAGCGGGAGGAGCGCTTCGCCCGCGACAAAGTGGCGATGGTCAACCAGCAGCTTAATCACCTGAGTTATCTGGGCAAACAGCGGGGAGAATTTGAGGAAGCGCTAGAAGAGGTGCGGTCCGTGGTCGGTCTCTACCGGGAGTTGCAGATGGCCTTTGGCAAAAAGGGGGTGCAGGCTCTCCTCATCGAGAGCGCCATCCCGGAGATCGAGAATGAGGCCAACGAACTGCTGGGGCGGATGAGTGATGGCCGTATGCACCTCCGCTTTGAGACTCAGCGGGAGGCCAAAAGCAGCGACAACACCATCGAAACGCTCGATATTCGCATCGCCGATGAGATTGGAACCCGTGACTACGAGCTTTACTCCGGCGGTGAAGCCTTTCGGGTCAACTTTGCCATTCGCATCGCGATGAGCAAGATTCTGGCCCGGCGGGCCGGGGCGCGGCTGCAAACATTAGTCATCGACGAGGGCTTCGGCACCCAGGATGGTCAGGGCCGGGAGCGGCTGGTGGAGGCCATCACCACCATTCAGGATGATTTCGAGAAAATTATCGTCATCACCCACATCGACGAGCTAAAGGATGCCTTCCCCGTCCGCATCGACGTGTGGAAGACGAGCGAGGGTAGCCAGGTGGCCATTCGGTGAGCCGGTTTTCTCAAACGGTTAAATGCCCAAAATGAGGCGGGCAATGTTGAAATAAATGAAGAGGCCGGTGGCATCGACCAGGGTACTCATAGCCGGGCCGGAGACGACGGTCGGATCAATTTTAAGGCGGGAAGCAATGAGCGGCAGCAGCGACCCCGCGCCGGTGGCCCATAGAACGATGGCCAGGATAGAAACGGCCACGGTCGCGGCCATCTCCATATTCTGGCCCCAGACGATAACCAGTCCAAAGGCGATAATGCCCATCCCAAGACCCATTATCAGGCCGACACCGACCTCGTGTAACCAGACGCGCCAGGCATCACGCCACTCAACATCCCCAACGGCAATAGCCCGGATGATGGTCGTCGTTGTTTGGGAGCCGGCGTTGCCCCCCGTGCCGATCAGCATCGGGATGAAAATAGCCAGGGCGACCACGGTCTGGAGTTGGGCCTGGTAGGCATCCATGACCCAGCCGGTCAGGGTGGCCGTGAAAAAGAGGAGGAGCAGCCAGCCGATCCGCTTGCGGGTGATGCGCCAAATGCTGGTATCCAGATAGGCCCGCTCCAGCGGCTCCGCCCCGGCCAGGCGTTGAATATCCTCCGAGGCTTCATCTTGCAGCACATCCACCAGGTCGTCGATGGTGATGATGCCCAACAAAATTTGATTTTCATCGACCACGGGCAGGGCCAACAGATCATACCGCTGCATCAGTTCGGCACAATCCTCCTGATCCGTCTCGGCGGTGACGGATATAACTTCTTTATTCATAATGTCCATAATGCGGGTTTGGGGCGTGGCCACAATCAACTGCCGTAGGTTGACGACTCCCATCAACCGGCCCAGGCGGTCAGTGACGAACAGGTAGTAAATGGTTTCCTCATCGGGATGCCAGGCCCGAATGGCCTCGATGCTGCGCTGGGCGGTCCAGCGCCGCTGCAAGGCCAGGTAGGAGGAGGTCATCAACCCCCCGGCGGTGTCGTCGGGGTAATCGATCAGATGTTTGATTTTGTCGGCGGCGCGGAGTTTGGTCAGTAAGGCCGTGGCCTGGACGGGGTCCATATCATCCAGCAGGTCGGCGGCCTCATCCGGCTCCATCTCATCAACAATTTTGACGAGCGTTCTGAGCGGCAGTTGGACGGCGATTTCGGCGGCATCTTCATCGTAAAGCTCTTCGATGATGTCGGCGGCGTCGGCCGGATTGATTTTGGGGAGAAGAATGGCCTGGTGGTTATCATTCAAGTCGGCGAAGACTTCAGCCTGGTCGGCGGGGCGCAGGCTTTCGATGAGGGTCGAGGCCTCGGCCAGGTCATCAGTGTCAAGGGCTGAACGCATCTGCTCCAGCACCTCTTCAAGTACGGGCTGTTCCATGGAAACACCTCCAAAGTATTAAATCCCTGGCGGCGTCTCTCGGACAGCCAGAGATTATGGTTTTACATTAAGTTTGAAAATAGGAGAACGGGACCGGTGTCCCCTACGACTGGGCAAACTGTCGTCCACCATATTACCTTTCGGTTGATCCTTAAAATGGTTGATATTCATGAACGTTAACATTTTAGAAGAGGGCGGGTACTTTGTCAAAGAGACATGGGTACTTGAGACAATCGGGATGGTTAAAAACCCCAGGAATTTCGCTTGACACTTAGCTCACAGAGTCCGTAAAACGTAAGCCGTAAAACGTAAAAATTTGGCGAAATAGCGGCCATTACGCTTTACGTTTTTCGTTTTACGGGCGGCCAGATGTCCAATCCAACTTTAACCACGCCAGACAATCAACGATAAAAAAGGCTGGCTTCGTATAGAGGAAGCCAGCCTTTTGATTTAATAGCAGTAGACCGCAGCATCCTGAGTAGGTCGAGCCTGCGAGACCGTATCGAAGGGTGCAGTGCGGTCTACTGAGTATGCCTGTGCGGAGTTAGTTGGTCGCCCCGCCGTTTCGCTCTATCGGCAGGTTGGCTCCGGCCCACTCCTGATAGCCGCCGTCCAGGTTGAGGACGTTGGTCACGCCTTGGGCCTGGAGGACGCTGGCCCCGATGGCCGAGCGGGAACCGGTGCGACATTGGACGACGACCGGTTTGTCGGTCGGCACGTCGGCGATGCGGTCGGCCAGGTAGCCGAGCATAATGTGGCGGGCATTCGGCAGGTGGCCTTCGTCCCACTCGCTGACGTTGCGGACATCGAGGACGGTCACCGCCCCGCTGGTGATTTGCTCGGCCATTTCGGTCGGGGTGGTGATGGCGTAGCTTTGCAACTCGTTGCCCATCTCAGCCCAGGCGGACACCACCGAAGGATCGAAATACCCGTTCAAATTATCCAGACCGATGTAGATCAAATCGTGAACGGCTTCGGTCAATGCCTCCGGGTTGATGATGAGGTAGAAGGGCTGCTCGTAGCTCAGGAGCCAGCCGGCCCAGTTGGTGAAGGATTGGTTGAGCGGAATGTTGATCGTGCCGGGAATGTGACCGGCGGCGAAATCTTCAGCCGGGCGGGTGTCGATGACCTTTAGCCCCTCGGACAGAGCGGCTTGCAGTTTAGAAGCATCCATCCGGGGCGGTTGCGGCAGGCCATTCAACACGGGCATGCCCGCTTTGTTCAGCTTCTTCATCATCGCAAAATATTTGGGCGCTTCCGGCTGGCCGCTCAACAGGGCCGTGACGAAGGCATCCTCATCCTCATACTGCATCGCCCAGTTGAACAGCTTTTCATAGCCGATGGTGCTGGACGGAATCGCGCCGAGGGCTTTACCACAGGCGCTCCCGGCCCCGTGGGCGGGCCACACTTGCAGATAGTCGGGCAGGGCTTTGAAACGCTGCACCGAGTGGAACATGCGGCGAGCGCCCGGCTCGGCGGTGTTCATAATCCCGGCGGCCTCTTCCAACAAATCGGGGCGGCCAATGTCGCCGACGAAAACGAAGTCGCCGGTGAAAATGCCCATCGGCTCATCGGCCCCGGCGGTATCGGTCAGGATAAATGAAACATGCTCCGGGGTATGGCCGGGAGTGTGCATCACTTCCAGCTTGATGTTGCCGACGAAAAAGGTGGAACCGTCGTAGACCAATTCGTGGTCATACCCATCGAGGTATTGGTACTTCCAATCCTCATCCCCCTCATCCGACAGGTACAGCTTGGCCCCGACTCGTTCGGCCAGCTCGCGGGAGCCGGACACAAAGTCGGCGTGGATGTGGGTTTCGGTGGCGGCCACGATTTTCATCTCCTGCTCCTCGGCCTCCTGCAAATAAACGTCGATGTCTCGACCGGGATCGACGATGAGGGCCTCGCCCGTGGCCTGGCAACCGACCATATAGGAAGCGTGAGCAATATTGTCGTCATAGAAATATTTTAGTAACATTTGTATGTGTCTCCTTTGAATTTAATCTTATGGTTTCAGTGTATCAACTGCCGGTAAGAAGGGTATAAAAAGCGTGTAAGGGTTTTGTAAGAGGGGAACGTCCCAAATTTTAGGAGATAGCATCCTGAGTAGGCCGAGGTACGAGGGCGTATCGAAGGGTGCGGGTTGAGCCTGTCGAAGGGGGTGGGTTGCTTAGTGGCGGCGTATAAAATATAATCATAGGCGTTACGCACTCCGTAGAACAATTTGCTAAATTTGTAGGGGGCAAGAACATATTGCAATCAAGATATAACAACGAATTGTGGGGATTAACCGAATCTACCTCCAGAGCCACATAAAATTCGGTCAATCCTATTGATTCGTTGTTATATTCAAACGTTGCCACTGCACCATGTATCTGACCAGCACAAATGTGCGCTACAACAATCCATTTTTGCACCAACCGCGTAACTTCTAACTAATTGAGATACTCACCTACAGAAACGATGAAAACAAACCTCCTCAAAATTAATCCAACCAAACCCCAACCTGACATTATAGCGATAGCGGCCCGGACGATCCGGGCGGGCCGCCTGGTGGTCTTTCCGACTGAAACGGTGTATGGGGTGGGGGCCGATGCCTTGAACCCCGATGCCGTACAGCGCATCTTCGCCGCCAAGGAGCGCCCCGCCAGCGACCCGTTGATCGTCCACATCGACGATCCGGCCCGGTTGCCGAGCGTGGCCCGCGACATCCCGGCAATAGCCTGGTCGCTGGTCGAGCGTTTCTGGCCGGGGCCGCTGACGTTGGTGTTGCCCCGCCACCCGGCCATCCCGACCAGCGTCACTGCCGGGCGGGAGACGGTGGCCGTCAGGATGCCCCGCCACCCGGTGGCCCTGGCCCTCTTGCGGCGCTCCGGCACGGCCATCGCCGCCCCCAGCGCCAACCTTTTCACCCGACCCAGCCCGACCGCCGCCGCCCACGTCCTGCAAGATTTGGCGGGCCGGGTCGATCTGATCCTGGATGCCGGGCCGCCGGACATCGGCCTGGAGTCAACGGTGGTTGATTTGACGACCACCCCGCCGGCCCTGCTGCGTCCCGGCGGCAGCCCGGTCGAGACCCTGCTTGAAATGATGCCCACGCTCGATGTCCGCCTGCGGTATCTCCAAGATGATGATGAAGCCGCGGCCGGGCCGGGGATGTTAGCCAAACATTACTCCCCCACGGCCAGGGTTATTTTGGTCGAGGGCGCGGACCAAACCGCCGTCCTGGCCCGGATGCGGTCATTGGTGGCCGAATTGGCTGAGCAGGGACAGGCGGTCGGCCTGATGGTCACTGCCGAGGATGCCCCCACATTTTCGGAGACGCCGGCCCACCTGGTCATCCTCGGCTCCCACAGCGATCTGCGGACGGTCGGCCAAACCCTATTCGCCAAGCTGCGCCACCTCGAGGCCGTGCCGGTCGATGTGATTTTGGTCAGAGCGTTGCCCAAAGCCGGGCTGGGCCTGGCCATCCGGGATCGTCTGGTGCGGGCCGCTGAGGGGCAGATCATCAGCGTGGATTGAGATCGAGGCCTCAGCCGGCGGTCGTCGCCCCGTCCCCCGCCCTGTCCGCGACTCTGACCTTGACCCGGTTCAAGACATCATCAATCGTTTCGCCGTCGATCATCGCTTGCACCAGCGGATCGATCATCATCTTGACGAAGCCAGCCTCCTGGGTTTCATCCAGATAGGGCAGATCGACCCGTTTGTTGACCGTCTGGATCAACCGTT
>CAZWZZ010000302.1:0-7170 GCA_964638395.1 uncultured Caldilineaceae bacterium | reverse complement strand
GGGCTTAGGTCACTATGCTAACGGGCGATGATGACAAAGCCGAATAGTCGCGCAATCGAACGAAAAACTTCCTCTGGTAGATGTAGCCTCGTTCTTGATTAAGGGGATGCGGGCTACAGAGAAAAATCCTCAACAGGCCCACGAAAGGCTTCTACAAACTCTTGGTCATTCACGCTTGGTTGTTGAAAATAAAATATCTTGATGAAAGGAGTCAACATGACTGACACGAAAGATGCAGTTGTTGAAGAACAAGCGAAGTCAGCCCCCGAACCGTGGCTGACCGATTATGACAAATATTTAATTGGAGAGGGAACCAGCGAGCGCTCTTATGAAAAGATGGGGTCGCACCTGGTCGAAATCGACGGTCAGACAGGCGTTCACTTTGCCGTGTGGGCCCCCAACGCCCGCGAAGTTCACGTCGTCGGCGATTTCAACGGCTGGCAGCCGGGTGAGTATAAGATGAACTCCAGCGATAGTGGTATCTGGTCTCTCTTTATCCCCGGTCTGGAAATTTACACCGTCTACAAATATCACATTGTTCCCCAGGATGGTGGCGGCTTTGATAAATCCGACCCTTACGGCTTTCAGATGGAAGAGCGGCCCAAAACGGCCTCTATCGTCGTCGATCTCGACACCTACGAATGGGGGGATGAGGAGTGGCTCAGCCAGCGCCAGGCGCGTCAAGATTTCGACCAGCCGATGGTCATTTATGAAGTTCACCTCGGTTCCTGGCGCAGAGAGCCGGATCCGCAGTGGGGCCTGCGCTATCTGACCTACCGGGAATTGGCCGATGAACTGGTTCCCTATGTCACGGAGATGGGGTACACCCACATCGAACTGTTGCCGATTGCCGAATTTCCCTTTGATGGCTCTTGGGGGTATCAGGTTCTCGGCTTTTTTGCGCCGACCAGCCGCTTTGGCACACCCGAAGATTTTATGTATTTCGTCGATAAATGTCACCAAAATGGCCTCGGCGTCCTTCTGGATTGGGTGCCGGCCCACTTCCCCAAAGATGGGGCCGGTCTCAACTACTTCGACGGGACGCACCTCTACGCCCACGCCGACCCGCGCCAGGGGGAGCATCGAGATTGGGGCACGCTCGTCTTCAACTACGGCCGGAACGAGGTCCGTTCCTTCCTCCTCTCCAACGCTATCTTTTGGCTCGATAAATACCACATCGACGGCTTGCGGGTCGATGCTGTGGCCTCGATGATTTATCTTGACTATTCGCGGGAAGAGGGGGAGTGGATTCCTAACGAATATGGCGGCCGGGAGAATCTCCAGGCAATTAGTTTCTTGCGGAAATTCAATGAGGCTGTCCACGGCATCTTCCCCGGTGTCTTGACCATTGCCGAGGAGTCCACGGCCTGGCCGATGGTCTCCCGCCCGACCTATATGGGCGGTCTCGGCTTTAGCCTGAAATGGAACATGGGCTGGATGCACGACACGCTCAATTATATGAGCAAAGAGCCGATCTACCGCCGCTACCACCACAACGATATGACCTTCAGCCTGCTTTACGCCTTTCACGAAAACTTCGTGCTGCCCCTCTCCCACGACGAGGTGGTTCACGGCAAAGGCTCTCTGGTCAACAAAATGAGCGGCGATGATTGGCAGAAGTTTGCCAATCTGCGGGCCTACTACGGCTTTATGTGGGGCCATCCCGGTAAAAAATTGCTCTTTATGGGGGGTGAATTTGGGCAGTGGCAAGAGTGGAACTATAACAACAGCCTGGAATGGGGCGGTCTCGATGCGCCAAACCATGAGGGGATGAAAAATTTCATCACGGATTTGAACAATCTCTATAAAAGTGAACCGGCTCTGTATGAGGTTGATTTCGAGTGGACCGGCTTCACCTGGATCGATGCCAACGACAGCGACAACAGCGTCTTCACCTTCATTCGCAAGGCTAAATCCGGGGATGAGTTTATCCTGGTCGTCAGCAACTTCACCCCGGTTCCCCGCCACGGCTACCGCATCGGCGTCCCGGAGAAGGGGTACTATCAGGAAATCCTCAACAGCGACTCCGACCGTTACTGGGGCAGCAATATGGGGAATGACGGCGGCCAGAACACCGATGACACGCCGATGCACGGCTACGAGCAATCTCTGTCGTTGACCTTGCCGCCGTTGTCAACGATGATGTTCAAGCTGCAACGATAAGTGAAACCCACGAACCCGTCGATCAGGCCCTCCGAGCTGTGGCCGAATTGATGAAGAATTGGGAATAAAATTCAAAACGTCCCGCTGACTAAAGTCAGCGGGACGTTTTTGTGTTTAAGCAGCCGGGGTGGGGAGTTGGGGTGTAACCTTGTAATGTTACTGTTTGATTGGCTTGCGTTATCAAGCAAATGACTGCGTCAGCGCTGCCGCAGGATTTTTTTGGACAGCTTTATCATCGTAGGCCAACTCTTTGGGAGAGTAATATTTGGCCGTTAAGATATAATGATCCGGCACAAGGGCTTTTTGGACGTTGACCGCCTCGCTAATCAGACAATTCTTGCCGATGACCGATTGCTCGATATGGACTCCGGCATCAACAACCGTACGATGGCCAATCACCGCCGGGCCTTGAATCGTCACGCCCCGGTCGATTTTAACGCCATGCCCCAGATAGGCCGGCCCTCGAATGATGACATCGGGGGCGATGTCAACCTCTTCCCCAACCCAAATACCCTGCCCCATATATCGGCCTAAATCGGGCTGTCGGACTGCGCCGGTGAGCATATCGAAATTGGCCTGAACATAGCTTTCTAATGTGCCAATATCACGCCAATACCCATCAAACACATGACCAAAGAAGGGGGCCTTATCGTTGAGGAGGTGGGGAAAAACATCGTAAGAAAAGTCGTAAGGGGTTTGTGGTTCCAGGCCGTTCAGGATTTCCGGTTCCAAGACATAGATGCCCGTATTGACATTCTTGGACAAAAGCTGTCCGGATTTTGGCTTCTCAAGATATTGCTCGATGCGGTCATCAGCATCGGTTACAACCACGCCATATTCGCGGGGATTATCTACCTGAGCCAGGGCCATTGTCGCCAGAGATTTCTTTTGGCTATGGAATTTGACCAGGTCGGACAGATCAATATCGGTCAGGGCATCGCCACTGATAACCAAGATCGGTTCGTCATCCAGATAGGGTTGGGCATTTTTGACTCCGCCGGCTGTCCCTAGCGGCGTATCTTCGACGGCATAGTTGATATTCAGACCTAAGTGGCGGCCATCGCCAAAATAATCCTGAATTTGGTGGGCCAGATAGCGGACGGTCATCACAATATCCGTAAACCCATGTCGTTTAAGCAAGCCTAAAATATGGGCCAACACCGGTTTGTTGACGAGGGGAACCATGGGCTTCGGGCAGCCAACGGTCAGAGGGTAAAGTCGAGAGCCAAAACCGCCGGCCATCACTACTGCTTTCATAACAATACCTACTTTCAGTGTAGAATTTTGATAAAAATAGCCTCATCGCTCAGTCCACCCTCGACAGGAGGGGCTAAAAATTTATCAAAAAAAGAGTTATTGAGTTACGAGCAACTGTTCACTCAACAATTCGTCTCGCCACGCCTCTAAGTCAGGAAGATGTTCCTCATAATGTTCCCACGTTTCCTGGGCAATCGTCTTTTGAACGATGGGATTATTTATTTGCTCCGGTGGCAACGTTCTGATGGCATCAAAAAGCGCCCAATGGGCCCGCCGGAAATCAATCTCCACTCGTGTCCAATCCCAGGAACGACGTTCCTGGTAAAATTCCTGACTGAGCGCCTCTCGGTCAGGGCTGGCTCGGAGCAAACCATTCATTTCGCGGGATTGCCCCAGCAAAAAAGCACAGCGCCACACCCAGGCCCCCAGATGCGCCACCATATCCTTGACCGACCAACCTTGCGACAGCGTCGGTTCCCAGAGGGTGGCTAAGGGAACACCTTGATAGAGGTATATAACTCTTTCATATTTGCTTTGAATTTTTTTGATAATCACTTCTGCTGAGGGATTCATAACTCTCCAAAATGTTTACATATACCGATAACTGATGTAATGGACTTGCTCGATGATCGGCGACATTGACGATATTGAGCTATCTTTCGGGATATGATAAATCGGAAAAGGTAATCCCTTTGTTATCTGTTCCGCCACACCAGTGGCGGATATAATTGCGATTGGGGTATTTAGCAACAACAAATGCTCACGTAGCGTGTCACTAGCCCCATTGACGTCATCAGCCTCAACATCGAGGATAATAAGATCAAAATGTTTCTGATAAACAGAAACGAATTGATCCACATGGACATTCAAACTACTTTCAACATTGTAACTTTGGCGCTCCAGTCGTTGCCGAAGCTGCTCCAGCCGGTTCGTATCAGTCCCAATCAGCAACACGGCGGGTGGATAGACTTTGCGTCGATAGTTGGCGTCGTAGAAATCCGAAAATCTATCGCTCATTATTCACGCACAACCAAAACTGAGCAAGTAGCATTTTTGACAATTTTTTCGATGAACTGCGTATCATCTTGGGACCAACCGACTACAATCAGGCTACTTTCCTCTTGCTGTGCTGTGGCCAGAATATCATCAACCGAACCATCCGTTTGGCGGTCTCGCCAGACACGCACCCCACGGGCTTCCAATTGGCCGATGGCCCGACAGGAATGACAGGACGGCTCGACCGTGGAGACATACCGGTGGGTTCTCCCCCCGGCTACCGCAAGTTTTTGGCCAGCCTTGACTGTACTAAGCAGGGTCACTCTGGCCCAATTCGGCAGCGACAATCTGCACAATAAATCTAAGGTGGCCTCCGACGCGGCGTTATCATCGACAACCACGAGCGTACTCAGCGGTCTAACCAATTTGGCGGAGCGTGCAACCAACAAGGAACTTTCTGAGCGATGCAACAAGCTCGGAATGACTGTTTCATCCATACCGACAGCGATAATATCCGGGGTCAATGCCGCAGCCCGGCTTAAAATTATATCCGACGATTGTCCCGTCTCCGTCTCTATCCTCACGTTCAGATTATGGCGTTTGAGTTGTTTCGCCACCTGCACAGAACGCATCCTGGCCGTAGAGTGGGGGGAGAAAACAGCCGCTCCCTCTCCACCTCTGTATCCATTCCCCATCATAGCGGCATACGATGATCGTTCCGGTAAGTTGAGCAGGTGAAGTCTCGTATCGGCCGGCCAACTGACGTGGGTTATGAGACCCGCCGTTGTCGTTGATAACGGGGAGTCATCAATAGCTAAAAGAACCGTTAGAGGTGTATCCACATTTTGCATAAGAACATCCTTGTTATGATGACAAAATCTGTCTAATTTCTCTGGTCATCTCCATCAGAATTGGTCAGTAGTTTCTCCAATGTTGGGTAGAGCGTCAACTGAATTTTTTCGTGGGAGATGTAAGCCGTGACGCCATCTGATTTTACGTCGATGTAATCGATCTCATCTTCTCGAAAAGTCAGGGCTACGATCTTTACTTTCGATGTTATCGCTTTTAAACGCTCGATGGTTTGATGACCATCCTCCGGTAAGGTAATATCGACAATAGCCACTTCAGGAGAGTGACGTCGCGCCAACTCGAGGCCGTCCTCACCATTCGTCGCCTCAACCACGTGGCAGTAAGAAAACTTTGTTTTCAACCACCAACGTAACGTCCGCCGTAAAAAGTCATTTTTTTCAATGACCAAAATTGTCGTGGTTGACGCAACCGGTATCTTTGTCAGAGTAGTCCGTCCCGGTTCAGGCCGACTCTCAAACATTGTTTGCTTGCTTGGTAAGTGCCCGGTTATAATCAATTTTTTCATCCCACCTTACAACACATCCACAACTATTAAACAGGGTCAAATTCAGCCTTGAATAAACAATCCCGGCCAGTGAACATAAATGATTACGTAGCAACTAATTTAAGAGTACGAGAGGGTAGTTGGTCATTTCTGCGCCCACAGCAGAATGGAGACCTTATAGAAAATCTCCATTCTGTTAGTACCATTTTACCAAAAGGGTAAAAACCTGTATGTAGGGAAAACTTGATGGATGGTAAGGGATTTCTTGACGGTCTATATCAATAGTCCATAAAATAGCTGAACGCTCTCAGCTTTTGCTTGAATGATGGTTCGTCGCTAGAATTGAGGGCAAATCTACGATGAGGTAATCACGAAGGAACGCTATCAATGGCAAACCAACTTGACCTAACTAATCTTAATGCCTGGACACCCCCCAACTTCTGGCCCGTAATCACCACCCTTGAGGCCCACACCGGCGGAGAGCCGTTCCGGGTCATCACCGGCGGTTTTCCTGACCTGCCTGGGGAGACGATTTTGGAGAAACGTCGCTACGCGAAGGAAAACTATGACCATTTACGGACGGCGCTCATGTTCGAGCCACGGGGCCACGCCGATATGTACGGCTGCCTGCTGACCCCGCCGGTCACTACCGGGGCCGATTTTGGCATCCTCTTTATGCACAACGAAGGCTTTAGCTCGATGTGCGGCCACGGCATCATCGCCATCACCAAAGTGGTGCTGGAGACCGGCCTGTTGCCGATGCACACGCCGCAGACGACCATCAACATCGACACCCCCGCCGGGCTGGTCACCGCCCACGCCCGCATCGCTGAAGGACACGTCGAGAGCGTCTACTTCCACAACGTGCCCTCTTTTGTCGTCGATCTTGACCAATCGGTGGAGGTTCCCGGCCTGGGCCAGGTACGCTACGATCTGGCTTTTGGCGGGGGGTTTTACGCCTACGTCCGGGCCGAGTCGGTCGGGCTGCGCTGTTTGCCGGAGGAGTTTCGCCAACTCATTGAAAAGGGGCGAGCTATCAAGCAGGCTATCGAGAACAGCCGCCCGATTCTCCACCCCTTCGAGGCGGATTTGAGCTTTCTGTACGGCACGATCTTCATCGCCCCGCCGTTGAGCGAGGGGGTTCACAGCCGCAACGTCTGCGTCTTCGCCGAGGGGGAAGTAGACCGCTCCCCGACCGGGACCGGCGTCAGCGGGCGGCTGGCCATCCACCACGCTCGCGGTGAGGTCGGTCTCGATGAGCCGCTTGTCATCGAGAGCATCCTCGGCAGCCGCTTCACCGGCCGGATCGTCGAGACGACCACCTTCGGACCCCACACCGCTATCATCCCCGAAGTGGAAGGCACGGCCCATCTCGTAGGTCGCTCCGAATTTTGGCTCGA
>CAZWZZ010000301.1:0-7174 GCA_964638395.1 uncultured Caldilineaceae bacterium | reverse complement strand
GCTTCGCGGGCGGCTTCCCGGCGCTTGAAATAGCGGGAGATGCCGATGCTGACGGCCATCAACAGCAGGCCGAGGACAAAAACCCAGGGGTTGAAGTCGGGCCGCGTGCCGGACAAAATTTGGTCGATGGAGAGGGAGGCCCCGAAAGAGACGAAGGCAATCGTCCCGGCCACGGAGCCGAGGATGGAGCCGGTGATGAACTTGAACCAACTGACCCGCAGAAAACCGGCCAGGTAGCTGACTAAATCGAAGGGGAGGAACAGGACGCGCATCGTCAGCACGGTCTCGAAGGTGTTGCGGCGGATGCGCCCGGCCCAGCGTTGGATGACTCCGGCTTCCTCTTCATCGCCATCCTCTTCAATCACGCTACCGCCGAAGTAGCGCCCGATGAGGTAGGCCACGCTGGCCGACACGTGGCTGGCCACGACCGTGTAACCAACGGCCAGGGCCAGGTTGAGCGGCCCACCCGCGCCAAAGATCGACCCCGCCGCCAGGGTCAGCGCGGCGGCGGAGAGGAAGGTTAAGGGCCGGATGGCGTAAATCAGGACGTAAAGCAGCGGGCCGTAGGGCGTTTGCATCAGTTCAACGATTTGTCGCAAAAGGTCGGCCAGCGAGAGGTTGTATACGCGGGCGTAAGCAAAACCCGCGCCCAGAATGATAACCCAAAAAATCAGCGCCGCTATTTTTTGCCAGTGGCGCTGAAGAAAAGTTGGCTCACCTGTTTGTTCCAAATTCATACGGTCCAGTTGCTGCTGTGTTGTCACGATTGCCTCCTCGGTTTAGTCATAATCAAGTTGTTTGAAGATACTATCAGTAGACCGCAGCACCCTTCGATACAACCTCATGCTTCGGTTTACTCAGGATGCGCTTGCAGTCTATTCATTCATTGTTAGTAACTGTTCAGGCATGTCATTTCGAGGCGTTTTTTGCCGAGAAATCCCCCCAGAGGGTCGTTTGCAAACAGTGGCTTGGGTGGATTTCTCCGCCTTCGGCTACGAAATGACATGAAGGCTGAATAGTTACCATTGTTAATCGAATTCATTACAGAAAGTTTACGAACAGTTTACAGCGTCGTTACGAATACCACCCTGCCCGCTGTCCACAAAAAAGCCGTTCTCACGTTTGAGAACGGCTTCAATGCCTCAATCTGAGGTAATAGTATAGAAACGTTAACTCGAAAAGTATGTAGGGAGTATTACTGTTCAACAGCAGTTACGAGGTCAACACCTCGGCGTGGGCCTCGGCAAAGGCGCGGAGGGTCATTGGGGGCCGGCCCAAGACCGCCTCGACCGTGGGACTGATGGGGGCAGCGTAACCGGCTCGCACTGCTTCAAAAAGGGCCGAGAAGTAATCGAGGCCATCCTCCGGGAAACCGGCCTGGCTCATATTTTCCCGCATGGCTTCATCCGAGATGGGGACGTATTGAATCGTCTCGCCGCTGGCCTCGGAGAGAATTTGGGCCGCTTCGTGATAGGTCAGGGCCTCGCTGCCGGTCAGGGTGTAGCCCTGATTTTGATGGCCCGCGTCGGTCAGCGCCTCTGCGGCCACGCCCGCAATATCCTGGGCGGCGATGAAGCTGCTTTTGGCCTCGCCCGCCGGGAGATAAATCGCTTTCGACTCGACAATCATCGGCTGAATGAAGCCGGTGGTAAAGTTGTCCATAAACCAGTTGGGCCGCAGAATAGTGTAAGCCACGCCGCTGCCCTGGAGATGTTGCTCCACTTTCCACAACGGCGCGCCCTCGGCCTGATCCACGCCCATGGCCGTCATCAAGACGACACGCCGCACGCCCGCCGCCTGGGCCGCATCGATGAAGGGGATGAGATGCTTATCCGCCTCGGTATCGGCCGGCATGGCCAGCATAAAGAGCCGGTCCACATCGGCCAGCGCCCCGTCGAACGTCTCCGGCTGGCCATAATCGAACCGAACCGCTTCGATCTTGTCTGACACCGCCTCGTACTCCTCCGGGGAGCGGGTGGCCGCTTTGACGGTTTCATCCTTTTGGACTAACAGGGCCACAAGTTTACGACCGACATTGCCGGTAGCTCCCACAACTAAAACTTTACTCATTTTTCACCTCCTGGTTGAATAAATAAACTATCAGTAGACCGCAATCACACCCCCTTCAACAAACTCAGGCTCAGGATGCCGAGCCTGCTGACTATGCGAAAGCAAAGACATCGACCTGAATGGATTTAACCGGTTGGGCCTCTCCATGAACCATACGTCGAATTTTTTCGGTTGTCTGCCGGCTAAAGGTGGCTTCACCGCACTGGATACACACACGGGCCGGGATGTTCTCGACTAAAACGAACTTCCCGTCGATTAAGAATACTTCGTTGACAACTTCTTCTTTCATTTGCTCAGAACCACAAACGTGGCACTGAAAGTTTGGATTACTTTCGTCGTTCATAATCTAGCCATTCCTTTTCATCGGGTTCGTAAAGTGTAATGATCTTGACGAACAAGGTTTCAGCCCGAGAGACCTGCAAATGAAGCGGTCGTTGAGCGACTGTAAAACCTAATAGTAAACAACTGGGCGAATATTTATCGTCGGGATAATCTTCGATAATCCTGGCCGTAGCCCCAACTTCTCGAATTTCTTGGTCACTGATATTACGCTCGACAGCCCGTTTGAAAGCATGCCGGCTAAATTCAAATTCTCCTTGGGACAACTGGCGACAAATTTCGGCAGTGGTTTTCATAAACTTCAAGTATAATCATTTCCATCTGATAAAGCTAATTATCAAAGAAGTCAAAAATCCCCCCATCGGTGGCGGCGATGAGGCGCGTCGGGTCAGCCGGATCAAGCAGGAGGTTGTAAATGGTCAGGCCGGCCAGCCCGCCGAAACGCCACGTCTGGCCGTCGTCGTTGCTGAACCATAGTCCGTGCCTCTCAGTACCGGCCCACAGCCAACGCTCGGCCCGGAACTCAACCTGGCCCAGGCGGGTAACTGTGGCTACCGGCACGTCTTCGACCCGCTGCCACTCGACGCCGTAATCGCGGCTGACCCACAGGCCGTTGGCGGCTCCGGCCCAGATGGCCCCATCATCCGTTTGCCACAGGGCGTAGACGGTTTGTCGCTTGAGCGCCCCCGGCAGCTTGAACCAACTCTGGCCCAGATCATCGGTGCGATACAGCCCTTCGATGGTGGCCACGGTCAGTTGCCCCTCGATGGGATGCTGCCACACGTCCAGGACGCTCAACGTTTCCAGGCCGTTATGGATCGACTCCATCGTCTGGCCGCCGTCGTAGCTGATACCCAGATTGTTGCCCCACGTTCCGCCCAGCAGAATATCCGGGCCGGTGGGATGGGGGCTGACCCGAAAGAAGAGAACATCCTCCAGGCCGTCCGTGGCTTGCCAGCGAATGGTCGCCGGGCTGAGATCATCCGCCCAGACGACACCAGCGGTGCGGGCCACGTATAGCCGACCCCCCAGCCCAAAGGCCAGGTCCCAGACCGTCCAGGGGGGGCTGATTGTCTCCCAGCTTTGGCCGCCATCCTCGCTGCGGTGCAGCCCCGCGCCCGTGGCGGCAATCCAGCGGCGTGGCTCGGTCGGGTCGATGACCAGATCGCTGATGACCGGCGGCAATCCCTCAACTTTGTCCCACGTTCGGCCCTCATCCGCCGATTCCAGCAGAGCAACCATGCCCCCGGCGTACAGGCTGTCACCCCGGCCCAGAAATTCGGTGATGTTCGTGGTCTCGAAGAAGCCATCGTCAAGACGCCGCCAGGTGTCGGCGGGTCCCAATCGCCACAAGCCCAGGTCGTTACTGCCGACCAGCGTCCCCGGTCCGCAGCAGTCGTGGACGGCCAACAGTTTGTTGCCAGCGTGTAGCTCCGTCGGGCCAAAGGCTTGCCAGCCGGTGAGGTCGGTGTTACCGGCGGCGCTATCCGGGTTTTGCTCCCGGTGGGCCACCCTATCCAACTCGCTGTGGCTGAAACGCCACAACTGATCCAGATTGCGAATCACCACATCCCCCGCCTGCCCCAGATAGAGCCGGGTGATGAAGCGTTTGAGGGGATTGCCGCTCTCCCCCAGATTATCGCCGGGTAGGGGGGGCAGAGTGTGCCAGTCGCCGTCCGGCCCGGTTTGATAGTAGACACCGTTGCCGGTAGCCACGTAGAGTCGCCGGGCGGCTTCATCAAAAGCCAGGTCTAGCACGGTCAGATCCGATGGCAGCGCGGTCGGTTGCCAGGGACCGGTGGGGCGGCGGGCCGTCCACAAGCCTCGTTCTTCAAACCCGGCGTAAAGCCGCCCCTCATAGTCAGCCACAACGTAACCGTAAGCTGATGGCGTCTCTGCGATTGCTTGCCACGTCGCCTCATCATCAGCCCGCCACAGCAGCCCCTCCGCCGTCGTCGCCAGGTGGCCGTCCGGCCTGACTAGCACATCGGTGAACAGCAAATCGGGGCGATTGGCCGCTTGATTATCGAGCCGGGTCGTGCCCTGCCCGGCAGCAGCGCCACGCCAGATTTGACCGGCCCGGTTGCCGGTCAGCCAAAAGTCGGCGGCAGTCAGGCCGGGGCGGAGGCGGTTGGTTTCGCTCCAGCCAGCGGGAGCGGGGTGGGGCTGCCACGCGCCAAAAATAGGCGGCGACAGATCAACCGGTTGCACCAGGCGGATGTTGCGGAATTGAAAATTTTCCCAGCGCCAGAAGCTGTATTGCCAGGCCGGGTTGCGTAGCCCGGTCTCGATGTCGATGAGATTGAGGCCCGGCTGTAACACCCCGGCAGGCACGGTGAAACGCTGGGTGGCCCAAGTACTCGTGGGGTCGGGCCGGGGCCGGGGTTGGAGGCGACCAATCTCGACACCGTTGAGCCGCAGCCGGTTGGCCGGCTGGTCGATCTGCATCGTTTCAAACAGTAACTCATACTCGCCCTCAGCCTGGGCTTCGGTCAGGAAAAATTCCCCCTGCCAGCGGGGGCTGAAGCGTTCGCCCCCTTCGTAGAGATGGACCCAATGGGGATGGAGCGTGCCCCGGTCGCCGAGGCGGATGATGGCGTCGGTCTCCAGAATGGTAAGGGGTGATTGGTCAGTGGTCGCTGCGGCGGGAGCGCGGGCCGAGGCCGGGTCGCGCCGACAGGCGGGGTTGTACTGCTCACAATTGTCTACGAGGGCCTGGTAGGCCAGACTGACATCGTCGGGACCGTGCCACAGATCGTAGCCGTAGGCATCCACCGGGGCGTTCAGTTCCCACAGGGCCATTTTTTCCAGCCAGGGCCAATTCTCGGCAGCGTACTCAATCGCGTCGAGGGTGTAGCGGCGTTGCTGGCGAGGGGAAACCACCTGCCAGGCATCGTCGGGGTTGGGAGCGGCGGTGCGCCAGCCCATCTCGGTGATCCAGATCGGTTTGTCAGCATCGCCGTGGTCGGCCATAATCTGGCGGTACAGCTCCAGGCGGCGAAAGTTGACCACGTCAGGGGCGGGCGGCTCCGCCGGGGGGCGGCCAAACCCGTAGGGATGGGCGGCCAGCACGTCGAAATAGTCACCGCCGTCATACTCGTAGATGCCCCGCAGAAAATCGAGGTCATTCATCGCCGTGTCATCGCTGCTATTGGTAAAAGCCAGCCCGGCCGCCACCACCGGCAGACCGGGCGCGACCTGCTTGATGGCGCGGTAGGCCGGGCGGAGCATCTGGGTGTACCCTTCCGGCACGGGCGGACGACCGTTCCACTCCAGGCTCAAATTTGGCTCGTTCCAGATGATGATCCCGGCCAGCCGGTCGCCGTAGCGGGCGGCCACTTTTTGGGTGAATTGGGCGTAGGAATCAAGCTGCCAGGGGGAGGGATTGGTGGCGTCGAAGGCCCACTCCGGGGGGCGGTCCACACGGGCGACCACCTCCAGGCCGTAAAATTTGGCGGCCCGCAGGGTGGCATCCGGCACGTCCCAGTAGAGATGATTTTCCTCCGGGTCGATGTCGGCCCAGCTAAAAACAATAACCACAAAACCGGCTCCGGCGGCGTGAGCAGCCTCGATGTGCTGGGCATCTCCCTGAGCGATGTGGAAGCCGAGTTGGGGCGGTGAGGGTGACTGGGCAGCCGCAAAAGGGGGAATCAGGGAAAAAAGAAAGATGAGCAGAGGAATAGTCAACAGGGTGGGACTGACGATAGTGAAATTTTTATGATTGATGATAAATCAACTCCCGGTAAAATGACGATCTTTCGCTCACATCTTGCCCAAAAATGATTAAGTGGCGGTTAATTTTGTGAGGGGGGAGCCAACCGGTTTGGGGCAACGCAAATTAGCAATTTGCGCTACAAAAAATAAGAGCGACGAAGGGGGAGGCGCTTCGCCGCTCTTACTCTGGGAGGGTATGATACTGTCGAGCATTCTTGTAAAAATTATCCGTGGTGACCAGATTAGTCGAAGGTGATATTCAAGAAAGCGGTTTTCCAGAACTGGACGAGGTGGGCATCAGGTCGTAGGTCAGGTCGGAAAAGATGTCGGGTCGATACGCAGGTCGGGTCGTTTAGGCGTCCGTGTCGATGTTCAGGTCCAGGTTGATGATCTTGTCGATGTTCAGGTCGGTGTCCAGGTGCAAGTGGATCACCACGGCAATTTCTAAAGAACTAACAACAGTATACAACGACTTGGTCGGGATTGCAGTAAAAATGACGTAAATCTGAGGTAGTCCAATAGAACTATTGCCCGATGGAGAAATCACGAACGGGGTAATGTTGAGAGCCACATTTATTCACAAAAGAAAAAGGCCCGCGAAGTGGGAGGAGTCTTCGCGGGCCTTACTCTGAGAGGATATGTTCTGGTAGAACAAGTGTCTGGTTGAGCGTTCTTAAAAATTATCTGTGGTGACCCTGCTGGTCGATGTTCAGGATGAAGTGAGGGAGGTCCGGGTAACTTGAGCAGGTTCAGGGTCGAGTATCGGGTCTGGTAAATATGTCTGGCGAATAATCAGATGTCCGGTCGATGTCTGGTTCAGATGCAGGTCGGTGTCCGGTTCAGGGTCTTGTCGATGTGCGGGCGCTGGTGGGTCACCACAGAAATTTCTAAAGAACTAACAACAGTATACAACGACTTGGCTATCTTTGCAGTAAAATTAGCGTAAAGATTTCACAGATTTCGTAGGAGACGAGAACTATTCGAGCAGATAACGCCATCAAAACAAAACATAAAAGCCGCGAAGTGGGAGGTTCTTCGCGGCTTTTACCTG